>CAIODE010000496.1 GCA_903856875.1 uncultured Burkholderiales bacterium | reverse complement strand
TGCCTGTGTTTTGAATGATGTCACGCACCTTGGCGTCTTGAGCGGCAACTTTGGCGGCAGCACGCAAGCGCTGCGCAATGGGCTCGGGCGTGCCACTTGGAATGAACAAGCCAGACCACTGAGCGTACTCCGCGTTGAAGCCCAAATCTTTCAAGCTGCTCACATCGGGCAGTGAAGCCAATGGACCATTTCCCCAGTGCCCCAACACGCTAATTTTGCCGGCCTTGACATGCTGCAAAACAGTGGCTGGGCCTGTGGACACCGCATCAATTTGCCCCCCCAACATGGCCACGATGGCCGGTGCTGCACCTGTGAAGGGGATGTGTGTCATTTTGATGCCGGCCGTTTGGGCCAAAATTTCCATGGGCACATGCATGGTGCCGTAATTGCCTGATGAACCGTAGTTGATCGCGCCTGGACGTTTGCGCGCATCTTCAATGAATTCTTTGACTGTTTTCCAAGGCGCATCTGCACGCACAGCCAACACAGTAGGGTCTGCGGTGTAACGCGCAATAGGACGCAGCTCGTTCAATAAAAACATGGGGCTTCTGCCCAGCAAGGCATCGGCTTCAGGAATGACCGTCAGGGAAGACAAGGCCAGGAGAACGGTATAGCCATCGGGCTTGGCGCGTGCTGCCACCCCCATGCCAATGCCGCCCCCTGCACCGCCTTTGTTTTCAATGACGACAGGCTGGCCCAACTCACGCGTAAGGGCTTCAGCCAAAGGGCGAGCCACGATGTCAGCCAAGCCACCTGGCGGAAAGGGCACGATCATGGTGATTGATTTGGTGGGGTATGGGGCTGTTTGAGCCCATGCGCTGGCATGCAATCCCAAGTTCATGCTCAGACTGCCGAGCAGCACAGCCAAAGCGCCAAGGGCATGTCTTCGAAGGGTGTTCGTTGGCTGTTTCTGATGGAAGAAATTCATGGGGTCTCCTGCTCTGACACAGCGCGCAATGAGGGCGCAATCTCTGATCAATGCACTCTAACACCGCGTTTCATTCTTTGCATGAACCTATGTCACATGGGGGCATGGGGCAGTGAGTTGGACTCACCCCAAAGCAGGGCGCAAAGCCTCACAATAGTGGCTGATTCAATTTTCACTTTAAGTGCCTCCATCATGCGCATTGCTGCCTTCTTCTACCAAGACCAAGCTCACGTGGGTTTGGTATCTCAAGATTCGAACTCAGTGACCCCCTTTGATCTGCCCTTGGCTGATCGCGAGCTGGGTGCCCTCACACTCGTTGACACACTTTCTCGCGGTGAGGCTTTGCCAGCGCAAGGCGCTGCCATTGCTCTGAAAGACGTTCAATTGCGCGCACCCTTGCCACACCCCCGCCGGAACATTTTTTGCGTCGGTAAAAACTACCACGCGCATGCGAAAGAATTTGCGCGCAGTGGTTTTGACAGCAGTGCCAAAGCGGGCGGTGAAATTCCGGCCGAGCCCATCATCTTTACCAAAGTGCCTGAATGCGTGATTGCCACGGGCCAAACCATTGAGATGCCCAAAGTGTCAAC
>CAIODE010000495.1 GCA_903856875.1 uncultured Burkholderiales bacterium | reverse complement strand
TGGTTTGGCGGATCAGCTTCCGTCTGGACCACTTGCATGCTGTTCTTCCAAGCCCTGCTGTTGCTTGGCTATCTCTACACACATTGGTTGGTCAATCACTTGACGCCTGGGCGTCAGAGCATTCTTCACATGGCCTTGCTGGCCAGTTGTGTGCTGCTGCTTCCCATCGCCCCAAGCGAATTTTGGAAACCCACTGGCGGTGAGAATCCGACATTGCGCATTCTGGGTTTGCTTAGCGCCTCTATTGGCCTGCCTTACATGGTTCTCTCGACAACAGGCCCTCTGGTCCAAGCTTGGTTTGCGCGAGAGCGCAGTGGCGCTGTGACTTACAGACTCTTTGCACTGTCCAACTTTGGCTCCATGTTGGCCTTGTTGGCTTACCCTTTCCTGGTAGAGCCTTTGTTGCCGACTCGTTGGCAGTCTTTGGCGTGGTCAGGTTTGTTCATTCTGTTTGTGCTGGCCTGTGGCAGCCTAGCTTGGCGGGGCAGGCATGCCAAGCCCTTTGCCTTAGAAACGCAAACCTCCGGACATCGCGAAGAGGACATCGCCTCGTCAGCAGTGCGCCCTAACCAACTGCTGCTGTGGGTGGCGCTGGCAGCTTGCCCTTCTATTTTGATGGTGGCTGACACCAGTTACCTCACTCAAAACATTGCACCCATTCCCTTGTTGTGGATTGCCCCCTTGGCGCTTTATTTGCTGACCTTCATTGTGTGTTTTGAACGCCAGGGCTGGTACCAAAGGCGCATTTTCTTACCCCTCTTGGTAATCAGTTTAGGCGCGTTGGCTTACCTGCCCATGCTGGGCTTATCAGATTTGCCTCTGCTATTGGCCATGGGTATCAACCTGTCCGCATTTTTTGTAGTCTGCATGGTCTGTCATGGGGAACTGGCTTTACAACAACCCCCTACAAAGCAACTCACTTTGTATTACTTGATGTTGTCTGTAGGTGGATTTTTGGGTGGTTTTTTTGTGGGTGTGATTGCTCCCTATGCATTCGATGGCCATTACGAATTATCTGTTGCGGTGATTTTGAACGGCCTTGTCGTTAGCCTGTCGCTTTGGCGCACTTGGCCGGCCATTTCACAGGGGCCAAGCAGATCCGTTTTTGCTGTTGCCAGCGCTATGTCATTGGTTATTCTCACCACAGCCAGCGTGAACGACCACCTCCAAGAGGCGGATGGCGTAGAGATGAAGGGCCGAAATTTCTATGGCAGCTTAAGGGTTTTCGCATTTCCTGAAGTCGGATACCGCAGCATGCTGCATGGGCAAATCGTGCATGGCAAACAATTTTTAGCACCGGAGCGCGCGATGGAGCCCACCACTTATTACAACGCCGACGCGGGTGCTGGCCTTGCCATCACCACACAAATGGCCCAGGGTCCTGTTCGAGTGGGTGTGATTGGTTTGGGCGTGGGTACCTTGGCGACTTATGGCAGGCAAGGTGACTCTTACCGAATTTATGAAATCGATCCGCTCGTGATCGGCATGGCACAAAATAACTTCAGTTTTTTATCAAAGACATTGGCCAAAACAGAACTCGTGCTGGGCGATGCAAGACTGCAACTCGAAGCTGAAGCGCCGCAACAATTTGATGTCTTGGTCGTTGATGCGTTTTCAGGTGATTCAGTACCCGTGCACTTGCTCACGCGCGAGGCCTTCGAACAATATGCAAGGCATTTGAAACCGAATGGCGTGATGGCTGTCCACATCACCAACCGATTTTTAGATCTTCAACCCGTCATTCAAACTGCCGCACAAAAACTCGGCTTCACCGCTCGACTCATTGACCACCTTGGAGACGAAGATCGCTTGGTTTACCCGTCGAGTTGGGCCTTGTTGGCCAAGGACCCACAATGGTTTGCACAAATTGCTTTGAAGACAGCAAAAACACTGGACAGTCAAACGGGGTTTGTACCTTGGACCGACGACTACAGCAGCTTGTTTGCCGTTTTGAAATGAGGGCTGAAGTGGCGGTAAAGCGCTGTGCTTAACCGTTTATAGGCACAATACGAACCCATGGAGACTCTCATGCTTAATCGTATCAACCGCCGCATCATTTTGGCTACTTTGCTAGTGGCCACTGCACCCCTCAGCTTTGCACAAACCAATGCTGCTGCCTGGCCCTCCAAACCTATCAAACTTCTAGTGCCCTACGCTGCTGGCGGCCCTGCAGATGTTGTCGCACGAGAGTTGGCCTTGGTTCTCTCAGCTGACTTAAAACAAACCGTCACGGTAGAAAACCAAGGAGGCGGTATGGGTGTACCCGCACTTGGCGTCGTAGCCCGTGCCGAACCCGATGGTCATACTTTGCTGTTAGCTGCTTTTGGCAACATGGTGCTACAACCTATGCTGAGCAAAAAAGGCGGCGCAGACTTGGTCGCCAAATTAAAACCTGTCTCCACCATTTCAACGGGCCCTCACGTGCTGGTGGTTTCTGCCAAACTGCCCGTCAAAAACATAACCGAGCTCATTGACTATGCGCGCGCCAATCCTGGCAAAGTGAGTTTTGCATCAGCAGGCACTGGCGGCACAGCGCACTTGGGCATGGAGATGTTCAAAGCACTTTCAAAAACAGATGTAATTCATGTGCCCTACAAAGGCAGTGCCGGCGCCGTGAATGATTTAATCTCGGGTGAAGTCAGCGCCATGTTCAGCAGCTTGCCTTCCTTGCAAGGTTTGGCCGACAAAGGTTTGGTCAAAGTACTGGCCGCAACCGCACCTAGCAAGTCTGTAGCCACAAAATCATTGCCCTTGATTGGCACCGCACTGCCTGGCTTTGACTACACCACTTGGTATGCGATGTATGCCCCTCTGGCTACACCCAAACCGATTGTCGACAGCATCAACGCGGCACTCACCAAGGCTTTGAAAAACACGGCCATGGTGGCCAAAATTGAAGCCGCAGGCACAGAGCTTCAGCCTGGCTCGCCAGAAGAAGTCATGGCATGGACACAACGCGATACAGACAAATGGGCCCGTGTGATTCGTGACGCCAAAATTTCTGTGGAGTGACGGATGCCCAACGTTCTAGAAACTGATGTCCTGATTGCAGGGGGCGGACCCTTTGGCCTCATGCTGGCCAATGAATTAGGTCGCCGGCACATCAAGTGTTTGTTGGTCGACCCCAAGCCCAACACCGCCTTCAACCCACAAGCCAATGCCACTCAAGCGCGCACCATGGAGCATTTTCGGCGACTCGGATTTGCAGCAGAAATTCGCGCGCAAGGTCTCCCACCTCATCACCCCACAGACATCACCTACCTCACTCGCTTTAGCGGCATAGAGTTGGCCCGACTTCGACTGCCCACAGCCGCTGCTGCGCCTCAAGCCATCAAAGCCATGACAGGATCGTGGAGTGCTGCTGAATTGCCTCACCGAGTCTCTCAAAAGTTTGTCGAGGTGACGCTGCGTCAGCAAGCTGAGAAATGGACCCACAACGATATTCGGTATGGATGGAAGCTTGAATCGTTCAGCGACGAAAACCACCCCCCTCACGCTTCTAAAGCAGGTCACCCTAGCCATCCCATTCAAGCGATCATTCAACAAGTCTCTGATAACGAGTCTGCTTTTGTTCGCAAATCAAGCTCCTCCGATGATTCTCAAACCACGCATGTCCGAGCAAAGTACTTAATCGGTGCCGATGGTGCAAGAAGTTTCATTCGACACGAACTGGGCATTGCCTGGGGCGGCGCCACGGGCTTCAAGCGCAACTTCATGGGCGGCAAAATGCTGGCGGTTTACTTGAAGGCTCCGCATTTCTACGAGCGAAATCCAAATGACAGAGCATGGATGTATGTGATCGTCAACCCAGAACTGCGCGCCTTCATCATGTCGGTTGATGGTGTCAGTGAGTTTGCATTTCATGTGCAAATGGCAGACGATGCTGCTACCGAAGCACTTACGGCAGAAGATGCGAAAAGGCTGTTTGCGCTCGCATACGGTCAACATGTCGACATTGAAATTTTATCAATGGCCACCTGGCTAGCCGGACATGCACTGGTGGCAGACAGTTTTCAAAAAGGCAACATCTTTTTAGGTGGAGATGCGGTTCATTTGTTCACGCCCACAGGTGGCCTAGGCTACAACACAGCCGTTGAAGATGCCGTGAATTTAGGGTGGAAGCTGGCAGCTGTTTTAAAGGGCCAAGCCCAAGCTGCTCTGCTTGACAGCTATGAGGTTGAGAGAAAGCCTTTGGCCATTCGAAATACAGGCTATGCAAGACAGTTTGCCGATTCCATTGGCCTGTTTGACGCTGACAAGCAACTTGAAGAAATGTCGCCAGCAGGAGACCACGCTCGCAGCATTGCCTCCGACTACTTG
This sequence comes from uncultured Burkholderiales bacterium, assembly GCA_903856875.1. Taxonomy (GTDB): domain Bacteria; phylum Pseudomonadota; class Gammaproteobacteria; order Burkholderiales; family Burkholderiaceae_C; genus Limnohabitans_A. The sequence goes on along the minus strand of CAIODE010000495.1, from coordinate 6,958 downwards.
AATGGCCATGCTCGAAGGGAATTCAATATTCCAGGCGTGACTTTTGGCGGCCGATACAGTCAATCACCCCTGATCGTGGCAGATGGCACGCAAGCACCCGCGGATGCTGCCAATACTTACACCCCTTCTGCATGCCCAGGTGGACGTCCGCCTCATGCCTGGTTGCCTGATGGTAGCTCTCTATTCGATCATTTTAATTTTGAATGGACTCTGCTGGCGCTAGGCAAAAACAATGACCTGTTGACTCAAGACACTTTGAAATTTTCAGAAGCAGCTTCGGATTGCCAATTGGACTTCAAGGTCTTGCGCTTTGAATCTCAAGAATTGTTGACTTTGTACGAAGCCAACTTGGTCCTGATCAGGCCAGATCAAATCGTGGCTTGGCGCGGTACGAACGCCAATCAAGCCCTTCAAATTTTGAAACAAGCCAGCGGGGCTTAATGGCTATTCACTGGCCTTGTCATCTGTTCAGGCGCAGTGAAGTAATTGGATGAAGCGCCCATTTGTTTCCAGTCCAAAAGTGGAACTTGAGACTACGCCCCTCAGCCTGCTAAAGCCTTGCTCTGCATCAAGGAATCTGATCCTTGATTTCTAATTTCAAGCCTTTAGCGCCTACTTTGACAGGACCTAAACTGCCCGACAAATCGCCAGATTGCGGCATGGCATTGCCAGACTTGGACACGCGCACCTTGACCATGACTTCACCGGCCGCTGATAGCTTGCGATCAGGCGTCATGGCGGTTGAATCGTCAAGCGTGAAATTCAAAGGCAACTGAGACACAGTGGTCTTAAAGATGGCCAAGGGCATGCGATCGCCATTGGCAGGCGTTGCATAAATAAACACCACATCATTGGGGCTGGCCTTAGACTTCAGCGACGCAGACAAGTTGACTTGCCCAGTGACATTGAGGCCTGAAGTCGCCGCAGATGCAGATGCAGATGTAGATGTAGATTTAGCGGGTGGCATGCCCAGCCTGTCACGCACAGCTGCGATTGCACTCTCCAATCCCTCTAAATCAGGGTTGTTAGCATCTAAAGGCTTGCGCGCCTGCTCCCAGTACTTCAGTGCATCTGCAAATTTGCCTTCTGCATAAGAGGCACTGCCCGCCGTGAGCAAAGCACCAAAGTGCTGCGGGTCTTTTTGTAAAATTTCTCGAATCACACGCCAAGGTTCGCCTTCAAATTGACCTTGTCGCTGCATGGCAATGACCTCGATGCGCTCCAACTTCAAGTCATCATCGGCTGACAACTTCAGCGCGCTGTCGTAAGCTTTAAGGGCAGCATCAAAATTTTCCAAGGTGCGATAGGTTCGACCTAACATGACCCAACCTTGCAAATTGTCAGGTTTGGCTTGAAGCTTTTCCGCCAAACTCTGAGCCATTTTGGTCAAATCTTTAGGGTCAACTTGGTCAGGCGTTTTCAATGCCATAGGATTCAAGGCCTCTGGCTGTCCCACCCACATGTAAATGCCCATGGCACTGAGTGGCAGCGCCACAGCCAACACCACAGCTGTCCAAATGGCGGGTTTTTCTGCTTTGGCAGCAGGATCGTCCACTGCAGCCGTGTCTTCTAAGAGACGCATGCTCAATTCATCGCGCGACTGCTGCCATTCTTGATCGCTGATGTGGCCACTTTCGTGCTCACGGTCCAAATCCAAAATTTGATCACGGTACACCTTGGCATTGGCTTTGGCTTGACTGGCCTGCGTCACAGGCTTTCTCTCGCGCAGCAAGACCCACAACAAAACGCCAGCGACAAACAGCGCAATGCCAAGCGCGATGAGAACAAACAACATACTGGCATTCATGGTGCATCTCCAGATTTTAAAATTTCTTGCACTTTGCGTCGATCTTCATCGCTCAAGACGGGTCGGCCTGTTTGCGCATCCTGACGTTGCCGCAAGTAATACGCCATGCCAAGGATGGCCAAAGCCAACAACAAAAAGGGACCAAACCACAAGGCCCAAGTGAGCGGCTTCACTTCGGGTTTGTAAAGCACAAAGTCACCATAACGGGAGACCAAGTACTCTTTGATTTGCGAGTCGCTTTTGTCTTCCCGAATGAGCTTTCTAACCTCTTCGCGCAAGTCGTTGGCCAACTCTGCTCGCGAAGAAGCCAGCGATTCGTTTTGACACACCAGGCAGCGCAACTCCTCAGAGATGTGAATCAAGCGCTTTTCAAGCACTGGGTCTTCGGCCATCAGGGCTGCCTCTTTGGCCTGCAAGGGAGCAAGGCAAGACAAGAAGAGCCAACTTGCCACACACAGCCACTTTAAAAATAGAGATTGCAAATTCATTCTGTCTTTCACAAGCCCTTAAGAGGCATTCAATTTCTGCACCAAGGGCAAGATGGTTGACTGCAACAATTCGGGCGTGACCACGCCCACCCGCTTGTAACGAATGACACCTTCTTTATCAATGACATAGGTTTCTGGCACACCATAAACACCATAGTCAATGCCCACCCGACCATCTAAATCCAAGGCAGACAGCACATAGGGGTTGCCATGTCGCTTGAGCCAAAGTTCGCTTCGATTGCGGGCAAATTGCAATTTCTCTTCGGGCATGAACTTCTTGCCAGCAGGCTCGTCTTGGGGCTGAACTTCCTTGTAACTCAACCCCACAATGGGCAATTGATTGGCTTTGGCAAATGCAACCAACACCGGATGCTCTTCGCGGCACGCCACACACCAAGTGGCCCACACATTCAGCATCCAGACCTTGCCCTTCATGTCGTGCGGGCCAAATTTGGGCGCCTTGGCATCAAGCGTGTCCAAGGAAAATGCGGGCGCCGGCTTGCCTACCAAAGGCGATGGAATTTCGCGTGGATCGCGGTTCAAGCCGACCGCCAAAAATACAACAAGACCCAGAAACAGGCCCAATGGAATTAAAAACTTTTTCACGACAGTGCCCTCAATATGGTGGGCTGCAGGGAGTTGCTTGCATCGAATTAACCCAAGGTGCTTGCAGACTTGCGATAGCGTCGATCGCTCACGGCCAACAAGCCGCCCAACACCATCAAAATGGCGCCATACCAAATCCAAGATACAAAGGGTTTGTAATACACCCGCACACTCCATTGAGGGCGCTCGCCCTCAATGGGCTCTCCCAAAGAAACATACAAATCGCGCAACAAACCAGAATCAATGGCAGCCTCTGTCATCGGCATGGCCGAGGAAAAATATTTTCGTTTTTCAGGGTGCAATACTTCAAGTGGCTTTTGATCCTTGGAAACATTGACCTCGCCGCGAATGGCTTTGTAATTGGGGCCATTGACTTCAGAGACTCCCACCAGCTCAAAGCTGTAGTTTTCAATGCTCACGGTATCGTTTAAGCCCATGCGCACATCACGCTCGACTTCATAACTTTTAACCATGGTGATTCCCACCGTGATGACAGCGATGCCCAAATGCGCCAAGTGCATGCCCCAGAACGATGGTGGAATGCGCCCAGGCTTTTTCAATCGAATTGCAATTTGCATGAGCAACCCAACCACCACCCAAGTGGCCAATGCCAAGCCCATGGCAGTCAGCCAGGTACCCCGTTCGGTGAGTGTCCAAACGGCAGCGCCCGCCACCACAGCGGCCAGCGCAGGCAAACGCAAATCGTGGCCAAGCTGTTTCCATCGCGCTTCGCGCCAATGCGCAATGCCACCTGGCACCATCAAAAACACCACAGGCACCATGAGCGGCACAAACACGGCATTGAAATAGGGCGCACCTACAGAGAGTTTGCCTAAATTAAGGGCGTCCACAATGAGGGGGTAAATGGTGCCCAACAAAACAGCGCCAGTGGCCACCACCAGCAAAACACTGTTGGCAATCAGCATGGACTCACGCGAGACCAGGCCCATCTTGCCACCCAGAGTGGCCCTAGGGGCACGCCAAGCAAACAGAGTCAGGGAGACGCCCACGACCAAAGCCAAGAATATCAAGATGAAAACGCCGCGTTTTGGATCGGAGGCAAAAGCATGAACCGATGTCAGAACGCCCGAACGAACCAAAAATGTGCCCAAGAGCGACAGTGAGAAAGCGCCAATGGCCAGCAACACCGACCACGCTTTAAAACCGCCACGCTTGTCTGTCACCATCAGGGCATGAATAAGGGCTGTGCCAAACAACCAAGGCATGAGGGATGCGTTTTCGACGGGATCCCAAAACCACCAACCGCCCCAGCCCAATTCGTAATAAGCCCACCAAGAACCCAACGCAATACCAGCTGTCATGAAGATCCAAGCAACAAGGGTCCATGGCCGAGACCAACGGGCCCAAGCTGCGTCCATTCGGCCCGACAACAAAGCCGAGACCGAGAACGCAAAGGCCACAGAAAACCCCACGTAGCCCATGTACAGCATGGGTGGGTGAATGACCAGACCTGGGTCTTGCAACAAAGGGTTCAAATCGCGACCATCGGCGGCGGCTGGCAACAGGCGCTCAAAGGGGCTGGAAGTGGTCAGGATGAACATCAAGAAGCCAGTGGAGACCAAGCCCAGAATGCCAATGACTCGGGCCACCATGGCCAAGGGCAAAGTGCGTGAAAAAATGGCAACTGACACAGTCCATCCAGACAGCATGAGCATCCACAACAACAGAGAGCCTTCATGGCCACCCCACACAGAAGCAAACTTGTATTGAGTGGGCAGCAGCGAATTGGAGTGCTCAGAAATGTATTTGATCGAGAAGTCATCTGTCAGTGCACCGTGCACCAAGACGGCAAACGAGAAGGCAATCAACAAAAATTGAAGAAATGCAGAAGGTCTTGCCAATGCTTGCCAACGCTGGTTGTCGTTCAGAGTACCGGCAAGTGGCAAGACACCTTGAACAAGCGCCACACACGCAGCCAGAATCAAGGCAAAGTGACCAATTTCAACAATCATTCAAAACTCTTTTCAATTAGTTAGATGGCTTGACAGATAGCGCAGCCTTGGCGGCTGCAGCCTCGTCCAGCGCATGCTTGGCTTCAGGTGGCATGTAATTTTCGTCGTGCTTGGCCAAGACCTCAGAGGCCGCAAAAAGTTGGCCATCAGATAACTTGCCTTGCGCTACAACGCCCTTGCCTTCTTTGAACAAGTCGGGCAACAAGCCTTTGTAGGTAACAGGTACTTCATGGGCAAAATCGGTGACGACAAATTGAATGTTTTCGCCGTCTTTTTTCAAGCTGCCTTCTTTGACCATGCCACCCACACGAAACGCTTTACCCTTTGGTGCCTCACCTTTAGAGACTTGCGTGGGCGTAAAAAAGAAAACCAAATTGCTTTGAAAAGCATTCAAGACAAAAGCGCCAGCGATGGCCAAAGCGGACACACCTGCGGCAATCAATAAAAATCGTTGATGTCTAGGTTTCATCAGGACCATTCCTTGCTGTTCGATTCAGCGGCCAATTCGGTTGCAACTTGAGACAATGCTTGCGCTCGCGCATTTTTAACCCACACCATTTCCAATGCCATGCAAACTGCCGTAACACCGAAGCTACCCCAAACATAAAGACCATATCCACCCATGGCCCAAAAATCGTTCAAGCTGTTCCAAATCATGCGATGGCACCTCCTGCAGAATTCTTCATCATGTGGGCTTTCACTTCAGGCAATTCAGCCACCCACTGGGTGTGTCGTTCCCGAATCAAAATGATGCTGCGTACTCTGTAAAGGGCAATGGCCACCGCGTACATCCAAAAAGCAATGCCCATGATCAACATGGCTTCCAGCATGACCTGCGCCATGCTTGATCCTTTGGTGAGCGACACAGAAGCACCTTGGTGCAAGGTGTTCCACCACTTCACTGAAAAATAAATGATGGGCACATTGAGCGCACCCACCAAGGCCAAGATACCACCTGCTTTGTCTGCTCGGCGTGGATCGTCAATGGCACTTGTGAGGGCAATGTGACCCAGATACAAAAAGAACAAAATGAGCTCGGAGGTCAGCCGTGCATCCCACACCCACCATGCGCCCCACATGGGCTTGCCCCAAAGCGCGCCAGTCCAAAGTGACAGGAAAGCAAAGATGGCACCTGTGGGTGCCAGGGCTTTGGTCATCATGCCCGACAGACGCGTGTTGAAAGTAAGGCCCAACAACGCCCAAAAAGCCATGACCAAATAAATCACCATGGACATCCAAGAAGCTGGGACGTGAACAAAAATAATGCGATAGCCCTCGCCCTGCTGAAAGTCAGTAGGCGCCACAAACATGCCCAGCCACAAGCCCCAACCTGAAAGAGCTGTAGCCAATACAGCAAACAGGGGCCAAAGTTTTCCTGCCAAAGGATAAAAGTTTTGGGGAGAGGCGTAAAAAAATAATTTTTGAATCATTGGATAAAAATACTTAGGATTCAAGTGCAATGCGAAGAGATGCCGCACTCGCCCAAGGACTGAAAACGGCTGCCACCAATGCAAGCGCGGCCAACACCGACAAATGGGCAGAAGCACCCAAACCACTGATTTCAGCTTGAACTGCACCAGCGCCAAATACAAGCGCTGGCACATACAAAGGCAAAACCAACAAAGACAAAAGCACATCGCCGCCGCGAACGCCCAAGGTGAGCGCGGCGCCTACGGCGCCAATCAAGGAAAGCACCGGCGTACCCAAAAGCAAACTCAAAGTCAAAACCCAAAGTGCGTTGGTAGAGAGGTCAAATTGCAAGCCCAATATAGGTGCCAATAAAACCAAAGGCAAGCCAGAGAGTAACCAGTGCGCCAAAATTTTGGCGGCAACCAACCCAGATAAACTGTTGGGCGATAAGGCCATTTGCTCTAGTGTGCCATCGGCATAGTCGGTGGCAAACATGCGTCCCAAAGACAGCATGCTGGCCAACAAAGCCCCCACCCACAAAATACCCGGCGCCACCAATCGAAGCGTGTTCATTTCTGGACCAATGCCTAGGGGAAAAAGCGCTGCCACCACCACAAAGAAAAACACAGAGGTAATGACCTCATTTTTACGCCTTAAGGCCAAGGTCAGGTCGC
>CAIODE010000494.1 GCA_903856875.1 uncultured Burkholderiales bacterium | reverse complement strand
TGATTGTGGAAGATGAGCCTGCCATTGCAGAACTCATTGCCGTTAATTTACGCCACAATGGGTTCCAGCCAATTTGGGCCATGGACGGTGAGACCGCTCAAAAAGAGTTGGACGACGTTCTTCCCGATGTTATTTTGCTAGATTGGATGCTGCCTAAGGAAAGCGGTCTTTCACTTGCAAAAAAGTGGCGTGCCGACAAACGGTCTCAAACCATTCCAATTTTGATGCTCACAGCAAGGGGCGATGAAGTGGATCGGGTTGCTGGTCTGGATGCTGGTGCCGACGATTACATCGTCAAACCATTTTCTACCAAAGAATTGCTGGCTCGAATTCGTGCGGTTCTAAGAAGACGTTCGCCTGAGCAATCGGCTGGCCGAATTCAAATGGGACAGTTGCTTTTGGACGCAGACACTCATCGCGTGAGTTACCAAGAACAACCGCTGAAACTTGGACCTACAGAATTCAAATTGCTTCAATACTTCATGACGCACAAAGAGCGTGTTCACAGTCGTGGGCAACTGCTTGATCGCGTTTGGGGTGATCACGTTTTCATAGAAGAGCGTACTGTTGATGTTCATGTCAAAAGACTTCGTGAAGCCTTAGGTGGTGCTGGTAACATGGTTGAAACTGTTCGTGGGGCTGGCTATCGCTTCACCGAAATGACTCAAACCACAAATACAACTGCAACTGGCTGATCAGGCTGGTTTATTTCGGCAGAATCTCCTTATGGTCACCCGCACTGTCAGCCTCTTCTTTTGGATGGCTGTTGCCGCTATTTCTGGCTATTGGCTGCTTCCAAGCTCTGGACATCTTTTAGGAGCATTTTTTGTTTGTCTTTTCACGGTTATCAAAGACCTGTGGAAAGGCCAAAAAATAACAGAATGGCTGCGCCATAACAATGTGAAAGAACCGCCTCAAATGGATGGAATTTGGGGTGATTTGATTGACCGGATGCGTCGTATTCTGAATGAACAACGCAAGCAGACTCAATACGAAGAGCAAAAGCTGCAAGATTTTTTACTCGCCATTCAAGCATCGCCAAACGGTGTTGTGCTGCTAGATCCAGAGGGCAGAATTGAATGGAGCAATCAAACAGCTGCCCAGCATTTAGGCATGGATGCAAAACGTGACTTGATGCAACACGTTGTCCATTTGGTTCGCGACCCTGTTTTCAAGAAGTACTATTCCAGCGAATCGCATGATGGTGAAGTCATCATCGATGGCCGAAGTGTCTCCTTGCAAAAATCTGTGAAATTGTCTGTTCAGCTTCATAACTATGGTGAAAGCAGACAGTTGCTACTAACACGTGATGTAACGACTGTGGCTCATGCAGATGCCATGCGACGTGATTTTGTGGCCAATGTGTCACATGAAATTCGAACGCCATTGACAGTCATGAGCGGCTTCATTGAAACATTGCAAAGTTTAAATTTAGAAAAAAACGAGCGAGAGAAATACCTTGATTTGATGGCCGTGCAAGCAAGCCGCATGCAGGATTTGGTCAATGACTTACTGATTCTTTCTCAATTAGAAGGTAGCACGCTGCCTTCAACCAATGAGCCTGTCTCTTTGCAAGGCTTGATGTCAAGCATTGAATCAGAAGCTCGAGGCCTCTCTGCTTCGCAATTGTTTGAAAATCAAGAGCCACAGATCTTGAATTTTGAAACCCCGGAAAGTGTTCAGTTGCACGGTGCGAACAAAGAACTGCACAGTGCAATTTCGAATTTGGTTAACAATGCCGTCCGCTATACCCCTTCGGGTGGCCTGATCACTTCAAGTTGGTCTTTGCTACCCGATCAGAGAATTCAATTCAGCGTGGCAGATACCGGCCCTGGCATCGCATCTGAGCATCTTCCGCGCTTAACTGAACGGTTCTACAGGGTAGATCGAAGTCGCTCTAGAGAATCGGGTGGCACTGGCTTGGGGCTCGCTATTGCAAAACACGTGATGCAACGTCATGGCGGTGAATTGAAAATTGAAAGCGAACTGGGCAAAGGATCTAAGTTCACACTCATCTTCCCGGCTTCACGCGTTATGCTGGAAACAGAATCATTTTAGATGCTTGTCAAATATATAAAAGCAAGTCTTTTGATTGAATCGATGCTAAAAAGCTT
>CAIODE010000493.1 GCA_903856875.1 uncultured Burkholderiales bacterium | reverse complement strand
GTCACTTTAGGCCCAGGTAAAACACCACCGTGGCCAGGCTTTGCACCTTGGCTCAATTTAATCTCAATCATTTTGACTTGAGGCGACATGGCATTTTGGACAAAGCGTTCAGCACTGAAAGTGCCATCTGCATGGCGACAGCCAAAATAACCAGAACCAATTTCCCAAATCAGATCGCCACCGTGTTCACGGTGATACCTAGAGATTGAGCCTTCACCTGTGTCATGGGCAAAGCCGCCCTTCTTAGCGCCCATGTTCAGCGCCATGATGGCATTGGCACTTAAAGCACCAAAGCTCATGGCTGAGACATTGAACAAACTGATGTCATAAGGCTGTTTGCATTGGGGGCCGCCCACATGCACTCTGAAGTCATGCGTTGCAATCAATGAAGGGCTGATTGAATGGGTCAGCCATTCGTAGCCTACTTCTCGGACATCCAGCTGCGTACCGAAAGGCCTCTTGTCAGATTCGCCCTTCGCTCTGGCATAAACCAAAGAGCGTTGCGCTCTAGAAAATGGCACAGCCTCGCTGTCGCCTTCAATGAAATACTGGCGCAGTTCAGGTCGAATGAATTCGAGTAAAAATCTCAGATGGCCAATGATGGGGTAGTTGCGCAAAATGGCGTGATGGGTTTGCTGCAAATCACTGATACCGACAACGACCAATGCCGATAAGAGCAAGACCCACAACAAGCTTGCTTGCCCAACCACCAATTGCAATGCCGACAACACCCAAAGGAGCACAATGGCAAAGAACGCAAAGAAGCGCAGCGGTAGGCGCTGATCAATCCAATTCAACATATTGGGATCCTTGTGAAGTAGACGCATTGTGCGTCAAAAATTCAATCGTTTAAATGACAGGCGGCTTGGTGCTGGTCGCCGACTGATTTCAAAACAGGTTCTTCAATGCGGCAACGTTCTGTGGCCTTGGGGCAACGAGTGTGAAAGTGACAACCACTGGGCCGGTTCACGGGATTGGGTACATCGCCTGTCAAAACAATGCGTTTTTTCTTGGCGCTAGGATCTGGAATGGGCACCGCAGAAAGCAAAGCCTCAGTGTAGGGGTGTTTAGGTTGTGTGTACAACTGACGCGAAGGGGCAATTTCTACAATACGACCCAAATACATCACTGCAACGCGATTGCTAATGTGCTCAACCACCGACAAGTCATGCGCAATGAACAAATAAGTCAAACCCATCTTGGCTTGTAAGTCTTCAAGCAAGTTGATGACCTGGGCCTGAATAGACACATCGAGTGCCGAAACAGGCTCATCACACACAATCAATTTAGGAGATACCGCCAAGGCCCGAGCAATGCCAATGCGCTGACGCTGACCCCCTGAAAACTCGTGGGGAAAACGTTTCATGTGATCTGCGTTCAAGCCGACAGTTTCTAAAAGATCAACAATGCGCGCACGGTAGCTTTCAGGCGAAGGCGTTAGTTTGTGAATGGTCAGGGCCTCGCCAATAATGGCTTCCACGGTCATGCGCGGATTCAGTGATGCAAACGGATCTTGAAAAATAATCTGCATGTCACGGCGAACTTCACGCAAGACATCAGAACCCATGGTGGTGACGTTTTGACCATTGAATTTCACTTCGCCAGAAGTTGGCTCAATCAATCTAAGGATGCAGCGCCCGGTGGTCGATTTGCCACAGCCTGATTCCCCCACCATGCCCAAAGTTTCACCCGAAGCGATGTCGAAGCTCACGCCGTCAACGGCATGCACACGGTCAACTTCACGCCCAAAGATTCCGCCTTTGACCGGAAAGTACTTGGTCAGTCCTTTGACTTCTAATAGCGGTGTAGAACTGGAAGACATTGATTGCGTATCTGACATTTGATTTAGAGAGAGAAGTGGCAAGCCACTGAATGACCCGTCGATATTTCACGAAGTTCTGGCATTTCTTGCGTACAACGATCGCTAGCGTATTGGCAGCGAGGGGCAAAACGACATCCCAAGGGCGGATTGATCAATTTTGGAACAGAGCCAGGAATGGCTTCAAGCCGTTGTTTGTGGTCGCTGTCAAAATCTATGCGTGGAATGGATCGAATCAGACCTTTGGTATACGGATGCGCAGGAGAGGCAAACAATTTTTCGACGCTGGCCTCTTCAACCACTCGGCCTGCATACATGACCACCACCCGCTGAGCCGTTTCAGCCACAACCCCCATGGCGTGTGTGATAAGCATGATGGACATGCCCATTTGAGATTTAAGCTCGTTCAGCAAATCCAAAATTTGCGCTTGAATGGTGACGTCCAAGGCGGTGGTGGGCTCATCGGCAATGAGCAATTTGGGTTTGCAAGACAAGGCCATGGCAATCATCACCCTCTGGCGCATACCGCCAGAGAACTGATGGGGGTAGTCATTGATCCGTTGTGCTGGCTTGGGAATATTGACCAACCCCAACATGTCACTGGCCTTGGACATTGCCTGCTTAGATGTCAGGCCTTCGTGCAACCTGAGTGTCTCGGCAATTTGCTCACCTACACTCAATACCGGATTGAGCGAAGTCATGGGCTCTTGAAAAATCATGGCAATTTCTTTGGCCCGCAGGTTGCGCATGGTTTGCGCGTCTGCTTGCACCAGATCCTGGCCTTCAAACCAAATTTGACCGTTGGCAATTCGACCTGGGGGCATGGCCAGCAGTTTCATGATGGTCATGGCGGTGACACTTTTACCGC
>CAIODE010000492.1 GCA_903856875.1 uncultured Burkholderiales bacterium | reverse complement strand
GGTTGGCTGCGAATTTTGTTTGCGCTCAGAGCTTTGCTGCACATGCCTTTTGCCGAGCGCGAATTGTTGCGTGCTGCGCCAGAGATTGAAAGCATTTACCTTGAAGGCTTAGAGGCCGAGGGTGCACTGGCTTCTAGCTTTGGACCCAGAGAGAGGGAGCGGACTCTGGCACGCGCTCGTCAAAACGACTGAACAAAAAGACCACGCCACGCAACGCCGAAAAATTCACTTAGGCACGTCGCGGCATTCGAAAAGGCAACATGCAGCGCACAGGCAAGGACACCAGTCTGGGAATGTCCAGTGATTCGTGCACCGCAGTAACGTTCTCACCCAGCAGTTGAGTGTGCAACAAGGAGCGAACATAAAACGGCGTGTCTTCTAAAGTGCTGAGCACTTCTGGCGCCTGGCTCGATTCACTGCACATGCCCCGAGAAAGCCGCCAGCCTGAAGAAGACAAGTTGTGTCTTGCTGGCGCTGTGAAAGCGGTGTAGCTGCCATCCGGCGAAAACCGTTGCGCCACGACTCTGCCTGGTCCTTTTTTGGGCCTCACATCGTAGACCACGCTGGTATCGCCATTGGCCATTTCCGCGCGAGCCCAATCCCAGTCTTGGAAGCCGTTTTCAACGGGTTCATCGCCTTCGTTGGAATCCATGTAGGCATGACCGCGCCAGCTGAAATGAGGCTTGTCCATTTCAACTTCAACGCGCGAGCACGGTGCGATAGGCCCCCAGCGGTGCAAGCCCTCGTTGTCAAGCGGTGTGACAAAATTGCAGAGCCCTTCTGGTCTCACAGTGACACGACCGCGAACTCGCATTGGGATGGGCACATTGATTTCGTCAATGTCAATGGTGAGCGCTTGACCGTCCCAGTGCAGACTGCTGGGGCCAATTTGATAATGCGTTGCATTGCGCGAAACATGCGACCTGCCTCGCTCTGTCATGGTCCAACGCTTGCCCCCTTTGCCATACAGCGCCACATTCAAAGCGCAATGGTTTTCAGGCTCAGCAAGGCCGCCAGCGCGGCTGCGTGCCAATGCGTAGTAGGGTGAGAACACACTGCCCACAAAGGCAATGATGGAGAGGCCGTATTCGCCGTCGTCGCTTAGCGCGTCGACATACCACCAGAGATAACCACCCGGCGGGACGACTTGGTCAAACCGAGGTCCGCCATCAGTGTCGCGGCCGCCAAACGTCCCGACATGGCTGCCATGGGTACGCCCGGCCCCGGGTGCACGCTGCCCCCCGCCGTGTAAAGGCCCGGCACTTTGCTGCGCGATGAGGGGCGCGCGAAGGCCGACATCCATCCGTGTGTTGCTTGGCCATAAAGTGCGCCCCCACTGCCCGGAAACAGGCGCGCAAAGTCCTGCGGCAAGGTTCGAACCACTTGCTCCGGTGAGGCCTTGATTTCTAGGCCACAGCGACGCATCAGCGCCAGACTGCTGGTTTCGCATGCGTGTATCTCCGATGAATTGAAGGAATGAGTATCGCCATCAGCGGGCGCATTGACAAGGCACAAAAGTCTTTCCAAACCAGGTTGGGCCAGCCCGTCGTCGCTTCGATCTTGCGCGCAGACATATACTGTGCCTTGCTCGGGCAGTTTGCGATTTTGAAAAATATCATCAAACTCACGTCTGTAATTTTGATTGAAAAATACATTGTGCCGCACCATGGGGAAGCCGTTGCTTTCAGCATGCATCGACAAGGTGAATGCCGACAAGGACCTGTTTTGGGCAGGCACTGACTGAAAATTCGACTGTACTGCTGGGCCCAACAGTCCCTGCGCCAAAGCGGCCACGTCGCCGTTGAAAATCACATGGTCGGCTTCTAGCATTTCGCCCGAGTCAAGTTGCACACCACTGACTTGACCGCCTTGTGTGAGGATGCTTGCGCAGGCATGGCCGTAGCGGGGT
>CAIODE010000491.1 GCA_903856875.1 uncultured Burkholderiales bacterium | reverse complement strand
TTATCTTTGCATTTCTGCACGGCGGCTTGACCGGCTTGTTCTTGGGCAACGTCAGCGTCAGTGTTCCACTTTCGGACACCATGTTTGTGGTGGCCCATTTCCACATGGTCATGGCAGTGGCTCCCGTCATGGTGGTGCTAGGTGCAATTTACCATTGGTACCCCAAGATTACGGGGCGCATGCTGCACGAGGGCATGGGCAAGATTCATTTCTGGACCACCTTTCTGGGCACCTACGCGATCTATCTGCCTATGCATTACTTGGGATTTTTAGGTGTTCCAAGGCGGTATTTTTCAGTGGAAGGGACAAATTTCATTCCAGCATCCGCACACGATTTGAACATCGGAATTACGTTGGCTGCTTTGTTTGTCGGCGGGTTCCAGTTGCTCTTTTTGTATAACTTATTTTGGAGTTATTTCAATGGCAAGCCGTCAGGCCCCAACCCTTGGAATGCAACTACGCTTGAGTGGCAAACTTCTGAGACGCCGCCGATACACGGCAATTTTGGAGCTGAACTTCCAAAGGTCTATCGATGGGCCTACGAGTTCAGTGTGCCTGGCGTGGTTGATGACTTCATACCGCAAAACGTAGCGCCGCAAGACGTCAAGCGTGTTTAAGTGCGCTCAGTCATGAACCTCATTCAAAGTTTGACCACCAAGCCCTGGGAAGCCACGGCCGATTTACCTTTGCTTCAGCAGCATACCAATCAACAGAATAAGCGAGCTGCGCTCAAAGTCTTTTTAGGCGTCGTCGCTGTTTTATTCATGTTGTTAATCGTGGCTTATGCCGGACGCATGGCCTATGAAGATTGGCGGCCTGGGCCTCAAATCAGACTGTTGTGGGCCAACACATTGGTTCTATTTCTGGGAAGTTTAGGCTTGGAATTGGCTCAGTACGCAGTGAGGCGTGGTCAACAAAAGCTGCTCCATCGTAGTCTTTTGGGGGCAGGAATTTGCACCTTGTTGTTCTTGTTGGGGCAGGCTCAAGCCTGGCGTGAACTGGGCGCCTTGGTTTATTTTCAAGTGACAAACCCTGCCATTGCTTTTTTCTACCTCATCACTGGTTTGCATGGCTTGCATTTGCTTGGAGGCTTGGTTGTCTGGGGCCAAACACTGATCCGGTTGTCGGGTGGCTTTGAGCTAGAAAAAGTTCGGCACAGTATTGAGTTGTGTACTCTCTACTGGCACTTTTTATTGTTGGTCTGGATTGTACTTTTCGGCTTGTTGTTCACAGGAAACAACTTAGATGAATTGATGATTATTTGCGGGATCAAAGGAAGGACCTGATATGACACACCCTGTCTCGACTCTACCGATTCACTCGCCCGTCTTGGAGCCTGGCTTGAAGGGCTTCGTCAGTGACTGGTCGGCCGATCAACAGTCGTTCAAGAAAGTTCCATGGGGCAAAACCATGATGTGGATTTTTTTGGTCAGCGACACCTTCATTTTCAGTATTTTTTTGATTTCGTACATGACCGTCCGAATGTCAACCCCGGAGCCTTGGCCGAATTCAAGCGAAGTATTTGCCTTGACGATTGGCGGTAAGCACATCCCGTTGATCCTGATTGCATTGATGACCTTCATTCTCATCACCAGCAGTGGAACCATGGCCATGGCAGTGAATTTCG
>CAIODE010000490.1 GCA_903856875.1 uncultured Burkholderiales bacterium | reverse complement strand
CTTGTCGGCGCGCATTCTTCAAATCCCCGCCACCATTTTCATGCCACATGATGCTTCGCCCGCTAAGTTGGCTGCCACACAAGGCTATGGCGCCAAGGTCATTGGCTATGACCGTTATTCTGAGGATGCCAGTGCCCTGGCTACAGCCTTGGCAGATTCACAGGGCCTCACGTTCATTCCTCCCTTTGATCATCCTGATGTCTTATCAGGTCAAGGAACAGCCGCCTTGGAATTGTTCAAAGAGGTGGGCGAATTGGATGTTCTCTTTGTTTGTTTGGGCGGCGGCGGGCTTTTAAGTGGCAGTGCATTGGCCGCCAAGGCGCTATCACCCCATTGTCAAATCGTGGGGGTAGAGCCAGAGACCGGCAACGATGTGCAGCAATCATTTAGAAAAGGCGAGCGGGTCAAAATAGCAACGCCTGTCACCATTGCCGATGGCGCACAAACGCCCATGGTGGGTGCTCTGACCTTTGAAATTATCAAAGCTTTGGTCAATGACATCCACACCGTGACGGATGCGCAGCTTGTGCAAAGCATGCGCTTTTATGCTGAACGCATGAAAATGATTGTGGAACCCACGGGCTGCCTTTCATTGGCAGCGGCCATGCAAGCAAGCGAATCGTTGAAGGGACAAAAAGTAGGCGTGGTCATCAGTGGCGGCAACATTGACATGGCGAGGTTTTCGCAATTGATGACGGCTTATCCATGAACATGCAGCAACAGCTTTCAAAACCCATTTCCAAGGCAGTTGGGTTGCTCATTGCAATGCTCTGTAGCATTCAAGTCGCTTCAGCGCAGCCTGCACCTGTGGTTTCAGAAAATTCATTGGGCATGAAGTTTGTTCGAATACCCGCGGGCGAATTTTTCATGGGCAGCGATGAAACAGGGGCCTCTTTACAAGCCAGCTTTCCTCAGTTGGAATTGAAGCGACTCGATGAATTGAGCGATGAAATGCCTTTGCATCGCGTCAAAATTTCGCGTGCATTCGATTTGGGCCAAACAGAAGTCACCAAAGCACAATTTGAAAAATTCTTAAACCTGTCAGGCTACGTCCCCGAGTCCATCAAGGATCAAACTGGCGGCTACGGCTACAGCATTGAACATGACCGAACGCGACCTGAAAAAGCAGATGCCTTTGCAGGCCGTGATCCTATTTACAGTTGGAAAAATCCAGGATTTGAGCAAGGCCCAGACCATCCGGTGGTCAACATCACGTGGAATGATGCAATGGCTCTGGCGCATTGGCTCAGTCAAAAGGAAGGCAAAGTCTATCGGCTGCCAACGGAGGCTGAATGGGAATACGCCTGTAAAGCAGGCACAAAATCCCGTTACCCGCATGGCAATGAGCCTCAAGAATTGTTCAAGTGGGCCAATTTATTTGATGCATCAGCCACGCCGCATTGGCAGCGTTGGCATGACAAGGCATTGGTGGGCAATGACGGTTTTGCTTTCACGTCGCCTGTCGCAAGCTACCCCGCCAATGCCTTTGGCGTGCATGACATGGTGGGCAATGCTTGGGAGTGGGTCAGTGATCACTATGGCGAGAATTATTACAAGAACTCACCCAAGCTAGATCCTAAGGGGCCTGCAAAGGGGCACTTGAAAGTCAGGCGAGGAGGGTCTTGGCACACCTGGCCAATTTACGCACGCTGCAGTTATCGCAACATCAACGCACCAGACAGTCGCTACACCCTTTTGGGGATGCGATTGTTGCGTGAACTTGCGCCTTGAGAGATTTACGTGCGGCGCTCTAACAATTGGGACGCCAATGCAACCAGTGCATCTTTGTATTCGCCGTCAGGCAAGTGCTGAGCGGCGTCCACCGCACGCTGGGCCTCCGCGATAGCTGCCTTTCGACTTCCCTCAAGCGCGCCCGTATCACGGACGATGGCAATCACACTGCTGAGTTGATCGACTGAGCCTGTTTCAATGGCTTTTTGAATCAAGCCTCTTTGTTCTGCGGTACCTCGTTGCATGGCCAAGATGAGGGGCAAGGTGGCTTTGCCTTCGCGCAAATCATCGCCCAGGTTCTTGCCCATTTCGGCGAGAT
>CAIODE010000489.1 GCA_903856875.1 uncultured Burkholderiales bacterium | reverse complement strand
GTTGTCCTGGTCGAACGTGGTTTGGCACGTATGGCAATCACCAAGGGACGTGATGTGCTGTGGTCCACGCTGCGCGAAAAACATTTGAATGACGTGGTGCCCTGCGAGTGGGTTGATGCCACTGACCCCAGTTACACCTTGTACACGTCTGGTACCACCGGTAAGCCCAAAGGGGTTCAGCGTGACACTGGTGGCTACGCCGTTGCCTTGGCATCAAGCATTCCCAACATTTTTTGCGGCAAGCCAGGTGAAACATTTTTCTGTACCAGTGACATCGGTTGGGTGGTGGGTCACAGCTACATCATCTACGGCCCTTTGATTGGCGGCATGGCCACGATTCTTTACGAAGGCTTGCCCACACGGCCAGACGGCGGCATTTGGTGGAGCCTGGTTGAGAAGTACAAAGTGACCGTGATGTTCAGCGCGCCCACAGCCATTCGTGTGTTGAAAAAACAAGACCCTGCATTGCTCAGCAAATACGATTTGTCCAGCTTGAAGGCTTTGTTCTTGGCGGGCGAGCCTTTGGACGAGCCCACTGCCAAGTGGATTTCTGAAGGCCTTGGCAAACCCATCATCGACAACTACTGGCAAACAGAATCTGGTTGGCCTATTTTGACGGTTTGCAACGGCATTGAAAAAACACCCAGCAAATTTGGCTCTCCTGGCAAAGCTGTTTACGGCTACGACGTGAAGTTGTTGGACGATCAAACGGGTGAAGAACTGACGCAGCCCCATCAAAAAGGTGTGGTGGCCATTGAAGGCCCTTTGCCCCCAGGCTGTTTGCAAACCATTTGGGGTGATGACGAACGTTTTGTCAAAACCTATTGGGACACAGTGCCCGGAAAAACGATTTACTCCACCTTCGATTGGGGCATTAAAGATGAGGATGGCTATTTCTTTATCTTGGGCCGAACCGATGATGTGATCAACGTAGCGGGACATCGTTTAGGCACGCGTGAAATTGAAGAGAACATTTCCGGTCACGCTGCCGTGGCTGAAGTGGCCGTGGTGGGTGTGGCCGACAATCTAAAAGGGCAAGTGGCCATGGCCTTTGCTGTCCTTAGAGACAACGCGCTGTTGAACGATCCCCAAGCCTTGTTAAAACTTGAAGGCGAAATCATGAAGGTGGTCGACAACTCCTTGGGTGCTGTGGCCAGACCTTCGCGTGTTCGCTTTGTATCTTTGTTGCCCAAAACGCGCAGTGGCAAACTGCTGCGCCGAGCCATTCAAGCCGTTTGCGAAGGTCGAGATCCTGGCGACTTAACCACCATGGACGACCCAGCGGCTTTGCTTCAAATTTCAGATTTGTTGAAAACTTAAATTGCTGGAATTGTCATTGAGCTGACACATGTCTGACTATGTGAATCTGTAGTCATCCCGTTTTTGTTGAGGATGTGAACTCAATCGATGCAAATCAATGGGATAATGCGCAAGTTACTAAGGCCCTTCCACATGCCACAGTCGCATCCGCCAACCGGTCCAGCCGTGTCGCGGAAGGTAGTTCAACCAACTAATGTTCCCTGAAGGGGAACGAAGGTCAGCGAAAAATGAGTGAGACAAAATCCGTCTACACCGCCTACCAAGGCAACACCTATCTCTTTGGAGGCAATGCGCCTTACGTCGAGGAAATGTACGAGAACTACCTGGCCAATCCAGGCAGCGTTCCCGACAGTTGGCGCGAATACTTCGACGCCTTGCAACATGTTCCTGCTGTTGATGGCTCATCTGCCAAAGACGTCCCTCACTTACCGGTTATAAATGCATTTGCCGAGCGCGCAAAGCAGGGTGGCACCAAAGTCGTCATGGCCAGCGCCGATGCCGAAATGGGTCGCAAACGGACGGCTGCCCAGCAGCTCATTGCGGCATACCGCAATGTGGGCCAACGCTGGGCCGACCTCGATCCTTTGAAGCGCACAGAGCGCCCCAACATTCCAGAGCTTGAACCCGCGTTTTACGGCTTCACCGATTCCGACCAAGAAACTGTGTTTGACACCAGCAACACCTTCTTCGGCAAAAATGCCATGTCCTTGCGCGAATTGCTCAATGCATTGCGTGCAACCTATTGCGGCACATTGGGCGCCGAATTCATGTACACCACTGACCAAACTGAAAAGCGTTGGTGGCAACAAAAGTTGGAAAGCATACGCAGCAAACCCAATTTCAATGCAGATCAGAAAAAACACATCCTTGATCGCTTAACAGCGGCCGAAGGTTTAGAGCGTTTCCTTCACACCAAATATGTCGGACAAAAGCGTTTCTCACTGGAAGGTGGCGAAACTTTCATTGCAGCCATGGATGAGCTCATTCAAGCTGCGGGTGAAAAAGGCGTTCAAGAAATCGTGATTGGCATGGCCCACCGCGGCCGTTTGAACGTTTTGGTTAACTCCATGGGCAAATTGCCCAAAGACCTGTTCGCTGAGTTTGACCACACCGCGCCAGAAGATTTGCCAGCAGGTGACGTGAAGTACCACCAAGGCTTCAGTTCTGACATTAGCACACGAGGCGGCCCTGTTCACTTGTCTTTGGCATTCAACCCGTCGCACCTTGAAATTGTCAATCCTGTGGTTGAAGGTTCTGTGCGCGCGCGCATGGATCGACGTGCCGATCCGCTGGGCAAGCAAGTCCTGCCGGTGTTGGTTCACGGCGACGCGGCCTTTGCAGGCCAAGGCGTGAACCAAGAAACATTGGCACTGGCTCAAACCCGTGGCTATTCCACAGGCGGTACCGTTCACATCATCATCAACAACCAAATTGGTTTCACCACATCAGACCCCCGCGACATGGGTTCTACGGTGTATTGCACCGACATTGTCAAGATGGTTGAAGCGCCTGTGTTGCACGCCAATGCAGACGACCCAGAAACAGTTGTGTTGGCCATGCAAATTGCACTCGAGTACCGCATGACCTTCAATAAAGATGTTGTTCTCGACATCATCTGCTTCCGCAAATTGGGGCATAACGAGCAAGACACGCCTAGCCTCACACAGCCCTTGATGTACAAAAAAATCAGTGCACATCCTGGCACTCGCAAGTTGTACGCCGATCGTTTGTCCGCACAAGGCATGGGTGAAACCTTGGGTGACGACATGGTCAAGGCCTGCCGGGCTGCACTGGATGCGGGCAAACATACTGAC
The DNA here is from genome assembly GCA_903856875.1 of uncultured Burkholderiales bacterium. Classification (GTDB taxonomy): domain Bacteria; phylum Pseudomonadota; class Gammaproteobacteria; order Burkholderiales; family Burkholderiaceae_C; genus Limnohabitans_A. Next base: position 89 of record CAIODE010000489.1, on the reverse strand, counting down.
AGCGATCCTGTACTGACCAATTTCAAAACCCAGTTCTCTGTAGACTGGGCTCCCTTCCTGAATCAAAAATGGACGGATGCAGGCAGCAC
>CAIODE010000488.1 GCA_903856875.1 uncultured Burkholderiales bacterium | reverse complement strand
ACTTTGGCTGTTCGGGCTGCAGTCGACCGCAGCCAGTATGGTGAAAATTCTGAGGCGATGTACCTCACCAGCGGATACATTCAGCCCGATGCCGAAACAGCGGCGCGCCGGTTTGCGGGGGAGGAGGAGGGGTACACCTACGCACGCCTAGGCAACCCAACTGTGGCCAGCATGGAAGTGCGCTTGGCCGCCCTCGAGGGCGCGGAGGCCTGTATTGCTACGTCGACAGGCATGTCTGCCATTTTGCTCATGTGCTTGGGCTTGCTGAAAAGTGGCGATCACGTCATCTGCTCTCACTCAATGTTTGGCTCCACCATCAAATTGATTGGCAGTGAATTTGCCAAGTTTGGTGTGCAAACCACTTTTGTCTCTCAAACTCAGGTCGCGGAATGGAAAGCGGCCATGCAACCGAACACCCGTTTGTTGTTTGCTGAAACACCCACCAACCCCCTCACCGAGGTGTGCGATATCAAAGCCTTGGTAGAAATTGCGCATGCTGGCAATGCATTGCTGGTGGTTGACAATTGTTTTGCAACGCCTATTTTGCAGCGGCCTCTTGAGATGGGTGCCGATTTGATCGTTCACTCTGGCACCAATTATTTAGATGGCCAAGGCCGTGTCATGGCTGGCGCTTTGTGCGGCTCTAAGGCATTGATAGACGATGTCTTTGGCCCGGTCATGAGAAGCGCCGGCATGACCTTGGCGCCCTTCAATGCGTGGGTGGTTTTGAAAGGCTTGGAGACCTTGGGTATTCGCATGAAAGCCCAATCTGAGCAGACCATGGCCTTGGCACAGTGGTTAGAAGCGCAGCCGCAAGTCGCTCGCGTTTTTTATCCCGGTTTGAAGAGTCATCCTCAGCACGCATTGGCCATGGCCCAACAATCAGGCATGGGCGGTGCAGTGCTTTCTTTCGAGGTGAAAGCGCAATCGCCTGAGAAGGGACGCGAGAATGCCTTCAAAGTCATGGACGCGATGCGAACTGTTTCTTTGTGCACCAATTTAGGCGACGTCAAAACATTGGTTGCACATCCTGCAAGTACCTCCCATGGCCGGCTGACTGAGGCTCAAAGACAAGCAGCAGGCATACAGCAAAGTTTGATTCGTGTGGCGGTTGGCCTTGAGCACCTCGACGACTTGAAAGCTGACTTCTTGCGCGGCTTTCAGGTCCTCTAATTCGAATTACTCAATGTCATCTGTTCACAAACCAGTTCGCACACGCTTTGCGCCTTCTCCCACGGGTTTCATTCACCTAGGCAACATCCGATCGGCTTTGTACCCTTGGGCATTTGCCAAAGCGCAGGGCGGCATATTTATTTTGCGCATTGAAGACACCGATTTAGAGCGATCCAATCAAGCTTCGGTCGATGTGATTTTGGAGGGCATGGCCTGGCTGGGCATGAACCCCGATGAAGGTCCTTTCTACCAAATGCAGCGCATGGACCGTTACAAGCAAGTGCTGGCTGAACTTCAAGCTACGGGCCAAGTTTACCCTTGCTACATGAGCATTGAAGCACTCGATGCTTTGCGCGAGCAGCAAATGGCGGCCAAAGAAAAACCGCGCTACGACGGCACGTGGCGACCAGAGCCAGGCAAGACCTTGCCCTCTATTCCTGAAGGCGTGAAGCCGGTGCTGAGATTTAAAAATCCGATCAACGGAGTTGTGGCTTGGGATGACAAGGTGAAAGGCCGCATTGAAATCAGCAACCAAGAACTTGATGACTTGGTCATTGCGCGCCCTGATGGCACACCCACCTATAACTTTTGTGTGGTGGTGGACGACATTGACATGGCCATCACACACGTCATTCGCGGTGACGACCATGTGAACAATACACCGCGTCAAATTAATATTTTCAAAGCCTTGGACAAAGAGGTGCCTGTGTATGCGCACCTGCCCACCGTGCTCAATGAGCAGGGCGAAAAATTGAGCAAGCGCAATGGCGCCAAGCCAGTCACGCAGTATCGCGACGAAGGTTATTTACCGGATGCCATGGTGAACTATTTGGCGCGCTTGGGCTGGAGCCACGGCGATGATGAAATTTTCAGTCGCCAACAATTTTTAGATTGGTTCGACCTTGATCATTTGGGCCGCAGTGCAGCGCAATTTGACGATGCCAAACTACGTTGGGTCAATGCGCAGCATTTGAAGGCCACCGACGATGCTCAGTTGGCCTTGTATGTCAATGACATCTTGAACCATCGCGGTATTCTCTCAGATGATCGCTTGCCTGCCATTTGTGGCCTGTTCAAAGACCGTTGTGACACGCTGTGCATATTGGCCGATTGGGTGGCTGTTTTTTATGGCGATGTTTCGCCAAAAGCGGATGAAAAATCCCAGCATGTGACCGATACAGTCAAACCTGCATTGGCACTGCTCGTTGAAAAATTGTCCACATGTGTGTGGGACAAAGTTTCAATTGCATTGGTCATCAAAGAAGTGTTGGCTGAGCAAGGTTTGAAAATGCCGCAGCTGGCCATGCCTGTTCGCGTTTTGGTCATGGGCACAGCACAGACCCCATCTCTAGACGCTGTATTGGCCTTGTGTGAGAAGCAAAAAGTTTTAGAGCGCTTGAAAAACGCATAAAAACCTGTCTATAATCCATTTCTCGACACCTGCGAGGGGTGCCTGCAAGGGCGCCACAAAGGGGGTATAGCTCAGCTGGGAGAGCGCTTGCATGGCATGCAAGAGGTCAGCGGTTCGATCCCGCTTACCTCCACCAAAGTGTCGAATCTTCGATTGAAGCAATTCAATTGAGTCCAGGTTATGACCCTATCGTCTAGAGGCCTAGGACATCACCCTTTCACGGTGAGTACCGGGGTTCGAATCCCCGTAGGGTCGCCAAGTTTTGCAACACTTGGACAAAGTGCCACAAGCACTGCGTCAAACGTTGCAACCACGCGGAGTGGTAGTTCAGTTGGTTAGAATACCGGCCTGTCACGCCGGGGGTCGCGGGTTCGAGCCCCGTCCACTCCGCCATTAGTTCGAAAAAACGCCCCATTTGGGGCGTTTTTTATTTGTATTTTCAAACGGGCGTATGAGTTTGTAGCCAATCTTTTAAAGCGGCATCGATGCGCGTTTGCCATCCACTTCCTGCAGACCTAAATGCATTCACAACGTCTGGCGATAACCTGATGGTGGTTGAAATTTTTGCATCGGCTTTTACGGAGCCTTTGGGTCGTCCAACACGGCGCGCCAAAATTTGTTCAGGTGTTGAAACGCGACCTTCGCCGCGCGATGTTTGATCAATAGAGCGAAGAAGTGCAGACTCAAATTCAGCAAGTTCTTTGTCTGTATGACCCTTATTTTTTTTCATCAAAGCGCTCCCTTAACTGCAACAGGAATTCAGGTCTTAAGTTATCGAACTTTGCCTTTGAATAAACTATCAAAAGTACAACTTCGCCACTGGTTAATCGATTGAAGTAAACCACTCTGGAACCGCCCCTTTTCCCCACACCTTGACGAGTCCAGCGAACCTTTCGTAAGCTGCCGGTGCCGGGT
>CAIODE010000487.1 GCA_903856875.1 uncultured Burkholderiales bacterium | reverse complement strand
CCAATTGATTCTGATTAGGCACATTGAGCGGCAAGTTCGATTTTGTAAAGCTGCTTTGATCTTTGCTGAATTGCTGAGGATTCAAAGCCCTAAACGCCTCGGCCACCATTTCTTGCTTGATTTCGGAATTGGGCATGGTTTTGGCAATGATTCGCTCAAGCGACTCACCGGCAAAAGGCGTGTAAGTGAAGCTAGATTTCAGCCCCTGCAAATTGATATTGGCAGCCAAACTGCTGGTACCCCACATCAGGGCGATGGCCAAGGCCCCCGCAAGTTGAATGGGGCGAAATGGGGCGGTATGAGGGTGTGTCAAAGTTTCGACTCCTAAAGGGAGAAATCAGGTACTTGACTACCTTTGAGCAATACACGTGCCACTGAAAATTTGACACCTTGAGGACCAAACTAATGCAGCGCGTTGGGTGAAACCAGCTTAACCGTGGGGAAATAGGTTTGGTAACGTTGCACATCTCTGGTGAGAACCGGCAAGCGACTGACCGCGGCATGAGCACCTATGAAAAAATCGGCCAATATGTTGTTTTTTATTCCCCCTAGGCGGCGATATTGCTGAAAAGCTTTGCCTGCTAAAAACAGCGCCGGTTTGGGTATTTGATTGAACTTCAAGCCCATCACTTGAAGAACTTCGTCCAAATCTTCAACTTTCTTGAAAGCGCAGGAAAGCTCTGCATAAATGATGGGGTTGATGGTGAGCACGTGAATTTTTGACTGCATTCTCAATTGATGAATTGACCAGTCGGCCCACTGCGGCTCATTGTTGAGTACGTCTATCAACACATTGGTATCAACCAACATCAATGCTCGCCCCTAAGCAGGTTCATGAGATCTTGAGTGCGCCACTGAATGTCGGCCCTTCCTCTGACTTGCTCAAAACGGTCTTTTTTGACATTGCTCATGGCTCTTTTATTTTTGATAGTTTTGGTGCCAAGCTCTGCTTTTTGCAGCAAGACTTCGCCTGAATCATTCACAGCAAAATTTAACTTGCAACCAGGTTGCAGATCTAGCGCATCGCGAATTTGTTTCGGGATAGTGACCTGCCCTTTAACCGTCAGTGTGGTGCTCATAGCCGCCTCATTTCTTACTTAAATAATTAAGTAATACTCTAACTTTTTGAACTTCTCTTGTCAATGTATTGAAATCCAATGAAGGAATTTTTTTAGTTAGCCGCTTCAGTACGTGCCAGCTTTTTCACGCGCCAAAGTAAAAACAAAACAATGCTCAAGTTCAAAGCATTCCACAAAACACCATTTACAAACGCAGCGTGGTACGACTCAGTGAGATCGAACACCTTGCCAGACATCCAGCCCCCAAGCGCCATGCCAATCATGGTGGCCATGATGACAGCCCCCACCAACACGCCAGCCCTTTGCGCTGGAAAATACTCTCGCACAATGATGGCGTAAGAAGGCACGATGCCGCCTTGAAACAAACCAAACATGGCCGAGATCACATAAAGCGACACCATGCCATCAAAGGGCAAGAACATTAACAAGGCCAAGCCCTGAAGCACTGAGCCCAAAACCAAGGTTCTGAGGCCGCCAATGCGATCGCAGATGGCACCAGAAATAAGCCGGCTCACAATGCCGCAAGCCAGCATGAGTGACAACATTTCTGCGCCGCGTGCCGCACCAAAACCCAAATCTGAGCAATAGGCCACGATGTGCACTTGCGGCATGGCCATGGCCACACAGCATGCCAAACCAGCCACACACAACAAACCGTGCGATGCAAATATGGTCATGCCAAAAGGTTTTTCAGAAGCCAATGACTGCACGCTACCCGCTGCTGATCGGCGATAAGCGCCGCAATGATCCAAAGTTAAGACATCCTACTGGAGGCCAATTAAACCAGTAACGTATCCTGCTGAGATATCCCCATAATTTAGACAATGACTTCCGAATAAAATAAATAAATTTCTTCAT
>CAIODE010000486.1 GCA_903856875.1 uncultured Burkholderiales bacterium | reverse complement strand
GCGGTAAATCTGTTGGGCCAGTTCGTGATTTTCAGGGCCGTCTGTGGAATGCCAATTATCAAAGCCTATGTGAAAGCCATCGAGGTAGGGCTTCCGACCTGCCGCAATGTTGGCCACAAACTGTTGCGGCGTGATGCCTGCTTTTTCGGCAGCAATCATGATGGGGGCGCCGTGGGCATCGTCGGCACACACAAAATGCACCTCATGACCTTGCATGCGCTGCGCACGAACCCAAGTGTCGGCCTGGATGTATTCCATGATGTGACCGATGTGGAAATTGCCATTGGCATAGGGCAAAGCGGTCGTGACAAAAATTTGTCGCTGAGCTACGGAAGGGTTCGAAACAGACGAGGCAGACATGAGGAGGCTATTTGTAGGGGAATCAGTGATTTTATGGGCTTGGACCCTCCGATGTCGCTAAACTGCCGCCCAAGCCCCGAAAGTTTCACATGTCGACCCCAGAACAACTCCAAAAAGCCCTCGAATCGGTCATTGACCCCAACACGGGTAAAGATTTCGTCTCCACAAAAGCCCTGAAGAACCTCGTCGTAGATGGCGGCAATGTGGCCTTTGATGTCGAATTGGGCTATCCCGCCAAAAGCCAAATTCCTGCATTGCGCAGTGCATTGATCGCTGCGGCCAAGCAGGTGTCAGGCGTGACCAATGTGTCGGCCAACGTCACCATGAAAATTGTGGCGCACTCAGCTCAGCGTGGGGTGGCTTTGCTGCCTCAGGTGAAAAACATTGTGGCTGTGGCCTCTGGCAAAGGTGGTGTGGGCAAAAGCACCACGGCCGTTAACTTGGCGTTGGCGCTTGCTGCAGAAGGCGCCAGTGTGGGCTTGCTCGATGCCGACATTTATGGCCCCAGCCAACCCATGATGATGGGCATTGAAGGCCGACCCGAAAGCGAAGATGGCAAAACCATGGAGCCCATGGAGAACTATGGCGTTCAAGTGATGTCGATTGGCTTCTTGGTCAACCAAGACGAAGCCATGATTTGGCGCGGTCCTATGGCCACCCAAGCGCTAGAGCAATTGCTGCGACAAACCAACTGGAAAGACCTTGATTATTTGATCATTGACATGCCACCAGGCACCGGTGACATTCAACTGACCCTGAGCCAACGCGTGCCCATGACCGGCGCCGTCATTGTGACCACGCCGCAAGACATTGCATTGCTAGATGCCAAGAAGGGCATCAAGATGTTTGAAAAAGTGGGCGTGCCCATTTTGGGCATTGTTGAAAACATGGCGGTTCATGTCTGTACAAATTGCGGCCATATCGAACATATATTTGGCGCAGATGGTGGCAAGAAAATGGCTGAGAACTACCAGATGGATTACTTGGGTGCATTGCCTTTGAACATGCAAATTCGTTTGCAAGCTGACAACGGCAAGCCCACCGTGGTGGCCGATCCTGATGGGGAAGTGGCTGGCATCTACAAATCGGTGGCGCGCCAAGTGGCCATCAAAATTGCAGCCAAGGCCAAGGATTTTTCAGCTAAGTTTCCCACCATCACGGTGTCCAAGAACACCTGATGGCATGAAGCGTCCCAGACCTTGGG
>CAIODE010000485.1 GCA_903856875.1 uncultured Burkholderiales bacterium | reverse complement strand
GTGCGCCAGCAAACCGAAACGCCGGGGCATGACGGTGTGCAAAACCCCAACCGTTGTTGGTCTGACTGTGTCGCACCGTTGAACGCTGCCCAAGGCCAGGCCAGCGGTTTGCAAGACCATGTGGGCCTGTTCGCAGTGACCGCCGGTGTGGGCGTGGATGCCAAAGAAAAATATTTCATGGACGACCATGATGACTACAGCGCCATCATGCTCAAAGCCTTGGCCGACAGATTTGCTGAAGCCTTTGCGGAATGCCTTCACGAGCGTGTGCGCAAAGATTTGTGGGGCTATGCCGCGCAAGAAAGTTCTTCACTTGAAGCGTTGGTTGCAGAAAAATACCAAGGCATTCGCCCTGCACCAGGTTACCCCGCTTGCCCCGACCATTCTGTGAAAAAACAAATGTTCGATCTTTTGCAGTGTGAAGACATTGGCATGGGCCTCACGTCTAGTTTGGCCATGACACCAGCGGCCAGCGTGTCAGGTTTTTACCTCAGCCACCCCGACAGCCAATACTTCAACGTGGGAAAAGTGGGCGAAGACCAAGTGCATGATTTGGCCAAGCGACAGAATTTAAAAGTGACGGACATTCAGCGTTTGTTGGCGCCCAATTTGTAAGCGCTCATTTGCGCCCACCACAAACACGCGACACCCAAAACGCCAGCCAACAAAAGCCAGCGCAAGCCGTGTGTGTAGCCCACCTCGGGCGTCCACATCAAACCCAAAGCAAAGGGCGCTACCGCGCGGCCCAGGGCCAGTGGTACACCCAGCACACCATTGAGTTGGCCCACGTGTTCGCGACTCACATATTGCGCCATGGCCGTGCCTTTCACTATGGTGTTCAGGCCATTGCCCAAGCCATAGAAGGTGACAAACATCAAAGCGGCCCAAGGCGCCAAACCGCCCGCCACCAAAAACAACAAACCCAAAGGTACCAAACAAGGAATCCATTTGTTGGCGGCATGAACATCCAAATGCTTCTCAAAGACAAACAATAAAAAACGCCCTAACACTTGAATGGCGCCAATGGAGGCCGGAATGGCAATGACCCATGCTGGTGACAAATGGGCTTCTTCAAGCAAGCTCACCATGTGTGCGGGCAAGGCTGAGCTCACAAGCGCTGTCATCAACATGAAGCCTGCAAGCAACCAAAAAGGCGGACGTTTTAAATGAGTTTTGATGGAGTCAGTAGGTGCTTGTGAGGCTTGTAACTCTGAAGAGCTTGCCATCTGAATTGCATTTTCTGTATTTTCATTGGCACGCATTTTTTTCTGGGCGCCACGCAACAACCAAGCGTGCAATGGCCAACAGATCAGCCATTGAAACAGCGCTAAAACCCACAAGGCATGCCGCCAACCCAAAGATTGAATCAACCAAGATGACAGCGGAATGAACACCGTACTGGCCAGCCCCCCTAAAAACGTCATGATGATGATGGCTCGCCTGAAGTCATTTGGAAATCTGCGGGTAACGATGGCAAACACAGGGGCATACAGTGTGGCCGACATGCCCAAACCCAATGCCAGCCATACGCCATAAAACCCCGCCAAGGAGTCGATGAAACTGTGGGCCAACAAACAAGCACCCACCCAAACAGAGCCCCATGTCATTACGCGGCGTTCATGGCCGCGATCAATCAGTCGACCAATGGGATAGGCCATAAGGCCATCGGCCAACAAGGCCAAGCTAAAGCCCAAGGAGGCCTCGGCGCGGCTGAAACCCAACTCCCGCTCGACCGGCCCCATGAGCAAAGAGAAAGTGTAAAACACACTTCCCCATGTAATGAGCTGCGCCCAAGACAGCCATACCGCGAAAGGGCCGAGTGCGGGGGCCTGGGTGCTGATTTGGGTGAGGTCCCAATAGGGCCGATATGAGCGCATAGCCAGATTATCAATGCCCTGCAACGGGCCTTCTGTATTGCACGGCCTCAGCGATGTGCGCCGTTTCGATGTTGGCACTCTGTGCTAAATCTGCAATGGTTCTTGCAATTTTTAAAACGCGGTGTGAACTGCGGCCGCTCCATCCAAAATGCGATGCAACTTGGGTGATGTAAGCCAAGGCATCTTGCCTCAAGGCCGCGTGTTTGTCCAAGGTGGCGCCACTCAAAGCATGGTTGCTGCAGCCTTGCCTTTGCGTCGCTAACAAGCGTGCGTGATGGCATCGCTTTTTAAGCACAGCCGTGCTTTCACCCGCAGGCGCGTTAATGAGCAATGCTGCACTTTGGCTGGGCACCTCGATGTGCAAATCAATGCGGTCTAAAAGGGGGCCACTGACTTTGCTGCTGTAGCGGTGCACTTGGTCTGGCGTGCAGCGACACACAGGGCCGCTTTGGCCCGGACTTCTGGCGTGCCCGGCATAGCCACAGGGGCAGGGGTTCATGGCGGCAATCAATTGAAACCGAGCTGGAAACTCTGCGCTTTGCGCGGAGCGAGAGATGGTGACGCAGCCCGACTCCATGGGCTCACGCAATGCCTCCAAAGCCGCTCTGGGAAACTCTGGCAGCTCGTCTAAAAATAAAACGCCATGGTGAGCCAAAGAAATTTCTCCCGGCCGAGGCGGTGATCCACCACCGACCAAGGCCACGGCACTGGCAGAGTGGTGTGGCTGGCGTGTGGCCCTTACCAACCATTGCGACAATTGAAAGCGCCCTGCCAAACTGGCCACAGACGCGGCCTCCAAAGCTTCTTGCACGCTAAGCGGCGGTAAGAGTCCCGCAAATCTGAGCGCCAACATGGACTTGCCTGAACCAGGCGGCCCCACCATCAAAAGGCTGTGACCGCCCGCCGCCGCAATTTCAAGGGCACGTTTGGCACCAGCTTGGCCCTTAACGTCGGCCAAGTCTGCATAGGAGGTCTCGGTATTCAAAAGCGGACTTGGTGCGTGGCGCATTCGCGACCAACCATCCGGGTTGGTGGGTGACTGCGCTGCAGCCATTTGGCCTGCCAAACAAAACTGATCGGCCACATCGCGCAAATGGCGTGCTCTGTAAACCTTTGCATCAGGCACCAAAGCGGCTTCTTCGGCGCTGCCAGGGGGCAATACCAAAGCATGTGCTTTGGCCTGTTGGTACAAAGCCAATCCCATGACCAAAGCGCCTCGGACCGGTCGCAAGGCCCCCGACAGAGATAACTCTCCAGCAAATTCGTATTCATTGAAGCGGGCCCCATCAATTTGACCGCTGGCCGCCAAGATGCCCAAGGCAATGGGCAAATCAAACCGGCCAGAGTCTTTGGGCAAGTCGGCGGGTGCCAAGTTGACCGTGATGCGCTGATTGCTTGGAAACTCAAAACC
>CAIODE010000484.1 GCA_903856875.1 uncultured Burkholderiales bacterium | reverse complement strand
TGCAAAACACGGTGGCGCCAAAAGCATGGGCCAGTTGAATGGCAGTTAAACCAATGCCGGAAGACCCGCCGTGAACCAAAATGCTTTCACCCGGCTTCAACTTGCCGCGCTGAAAAACATTGGTCCAAACGGTGAAAAAGTTTTCAGGCAGCGCTGCAGCCTGAAGCATGGAGAAACCTTTTGGAATAGGCAGCGCTTGTCCTTCGGGCACCGTGACAAATTCCGCATAGGCACCGCCGTTGGTGAGTGCGCAAAGCTTGTCCCCCAAACGCCACTTGGTAACGCCTTCTCCAAGAGCCACCACCTCACCCGAAACTTCTAAGCCCACAATGGTTGAAGCGCCGGGCGGCGGTGGATAACGGCCACTGCGTTGCAAACAGTCGGGGCGATTGACGCCTGCATAGGCCACTTTGACCAAGACCTCGCCTGCTTTAGGCGCGGGTGTTGCGCAGGTGCTGGGCGTTAAGACCTCAGGCCCTCCGCCTGTGCCATGGTCAACAAAGTGCATGGTATTTGGAATCGGCATGGTGTTCTTTCTGAAGTAAGCAAGATAAGCAAGATAGGCAAGATAAGCAAGTTAGCGCTGCAATTTGAAGACAGCGGTGCCTGCCATCAAGTTAGGCCAGGACCTGACTTCTTGGCCTTCTTGCAAGCCAAAACTGTCGATGATTTTCAATTGGTTTTGCAATGCCAATTGTGCGAAATCGGCATAAGTACCAACGCGAATGTTGGGCGTGTCGTACCACTGGAAAGGCAGTCGTTTGGTCACAGGCATGCGGCCCGTCAAGATGCTTAAGCGATTCGGCCAATGTGCAAAATTTGGAAACGCCAAGATGCCTGTGCGCCCTACGCGTACCGTTTCGCGCAACATCACTTCGGCATTTCGCAAATGCTGTAGCGTGTCAATTTGCAAAACCACATCAAAGGATTGGTCTGCAAACATGTTGAGGCCTTCGTCCAAATTCAATTGAATGACGTTGACGCCGCGTTTGACACAAGCCTGAATATTGAGGTCGTCGATTTCAACGCCGTAACCCGAGCAGCCTCGATGTTTTTGCAAGTAATCAAGCAAAGCGCCATCACCGCAGCCTAAGTCTAAGACCCGCGAGCCTTCAGGCACCAAGCGCGCAATGGCTTGCAGGTTGACGTGCTCGCTCATAGGGCACTCTCTGCTGGGTTGGCCTGTGCCATGTTGTCAAAGTAAGACCGCACCACATTCAAATAGCGCTCGTCGTTTAACAAGAAGGCGTCGTGGCCATGTGGCGCATCAATTTCAGCGTAGCTCACATCGCGTTTGTTGTCGAGCAAGGCGCGAACCATTTCGCGGCTTCGTTTAGGTGAGAAGCGCCAGTCGGTGGTGAAACTGACCAACAAAAATTTGCAGGTGGCTTTTGCCAACGCCGTTGTCAGGTCGCCGCCATAGGTGCGGGCTGGATCGAAATAATCCAGGGCGCGGGTGATCAACAGGTAGGTGTTGGCATCAAAGTACTCACTGAACTTGTCGCCCTGGTATCTCAAATAGCTTTCAATTTGAAATTCGACCTCTTGTGTGGAATAGCGATAGCCTGTGGCATTGCTGGTCACGGCTTCGCGAAGCTCGCGGCCAAACTTTTCATTCATCACATCGTCGCTTAAGTACGTGATGTGACCAATCATTCGTGCAATTCGCAGACCTCTCGCGGGCACCACGTCGTGCTTGTAAAAATGACCGCCATGAAAGTCAGGGTCGGTGACGATGGCGCGTCTTGCAACTTCGTTGAATGCGATGTTCTCGGCTGTGAGGTTGGGCGCACTTGCGACCACCACCGCATGGGCCACGCGCTCGGGGTAGCGCAGGGCCCAAGACAAGGCTTGCATGCCGCCCAAACTGCCGCCCATGACCGCAGCCAAAGTTCGAATGCCTAAAGCATCAAGCAGTCTGGCTTGCGCGTCCACCCAATCTTCTACGGTGACAACGGGAAAATCGGCACCATAAATTTCAGCTGTATCAGGGTGTGCGTGCATGGGGCCGGTAGAGCCAAAGCAGGAGCCCAGGTTGTTCACACCAATGACAAAAAAACGTTTTGTATCGACGGGTTTTTCAGGACCAATCATGTTGTCCCACCAGCCCTCACTCTTGTCTTGACCTTCGTAGACGCCAGCGACATGGTGCGACGCATTCAAGGCATGACAAATGAGAACCGCATTCGATTTGTCGGCGTTGAGCGTGCCATAGGTCTCGTAAGCCAAGTGGTAGGCGCGAATGGAGGCGCCACTTTGCAAAGCAAGCGGCGCTTCAAAAAACATCGACTGAGGCGTGGCGATCAAGGGCATGAAGGGAGCAACCAAAAAAGCGGTTTGCTCAATTATCGGTGCATTAAAGCGTAGCCTGTGGGGCCACCCAACAATGCCAAGCCACCGAGAACGGCAAATACCACCGCTGAAATTCGATGCACCCACTTCAGGGAAACTCTGCGCGTGATCGCGTCTCCCAACCAAACGACGGGCGCGTTGGCCAGCAGCATGCCAAAGGTGGTGCCGGCCACTACCCAAAACCAGCTGTTGAATTGGGCGGCCAACATCACGGTGGCAACTTGTGTTTTGTCACCCATCTCGGCAATGAAGAAGGCGACGAGGGTAGTTGCAAAAATGCCAAAACGCGGCTGGGCCTCTTCCTCACCTTCGGCCAGTTTGTCAGGCACCAAAATCCAAACCGCCATGGCCAAAAAGGAGCCGCCCAAAACCCAGCGCAAAGCATCTGGGCCCAGCTGAGTCGTCACCCAACTGCCCAAGGCGCCCGCCAAACCGTGGTTGATCAAGGTGGCGACCAAAATGCCGCAGACAATGGGCCAAGGCTTGCGAAATCGAGCTGCCAGAACAAGGGCTAAAAGTTGTGTTTTGTCGCCCATTTCAGCCAGGGCAACGATACCAGTAGAGACGAGAAAAGCTTCCATGATCCGATCATATAGACCGCGCAAGACCTTATTTGGCGCGTTTTTTGCTTGATTTTGGTGCGAAATGCCCAAACATGGATTTTTTGCACCAAATTAATTCAAATACAAGTAGAGATCAAAATGGAAGCACTAAAACAGGGCGCGGATGCGCTCTTTATTTTGTTGGGTGGCATCATGGTTTTGGCCATGCACGCAGGTTTTGCTTTCTTGGAGTTGGGCACCGTTCGCAAGAAAAACCAAGTCAATGCCTTGGTCAAAATTTTGGTCGATTTCTCTGTGTCGACGGTGGTTTATTTTGTAGTGGGCTACAGCGTCGCTTATGGCACGGGCTTCTTTGTGGGCGCTGAACAATTGGCCGCAAAGAATGGCTATGACTTGGTGAAATTCTTTTTCCTGTTGACCTTTGCGGCAGCCATCCCCGCCATCGTTTCTGGCGGCATTGCCGAGCGCGCCAAGTTTTGGCCTCAACTCATTGCCACGGCTTGTATCGTGGGTTTTGTGTACCCCTTTTTTGAGGGCATCGCTTGGAACCAGCACTTCGGGGTGCAGGCCTGGATCAAGGCCACCACTGGCGAAGAGTTTCATGATTTCGCGGGTTCCGTGGTGGTTCATGCCATGGGGGGTTGGATTGCACTGCCGGCAGTTATCTTGTTAGGCGCACGCTACAACCGATATCGGAAAGATGGTGCTGTTTCTGCGCATCCACCTTCCAACATTCCCTTTTTGGCCTTAGGCGCTTGGATCTTGATTGTGGGCTGGTTTGGTTTTAACGTGATGAGCGCTCAAACGCTCGACAAGATCTCAGGTTTGGTGGCCGTGAATTCATTGATGGCGATGGCCGGTGGCACTTTGACAGCCTTGCTCTTGGGCAAGAACGACCCAGGCTTTGTGCACAACGGGCCCTTGGCCGGACTGGTTGCCGTGTGCGCAGGCTCTGACCTGATGCATCCCATTGGCGCCTTGGCTGTGGGCGCAGTGGCTGGCGCGCTCTTTGTGCTGATGTTCACGCTGACTCAAAACAAATGGAAGATAGACGACGTGCTGGGTGTTTGGCCTCTGCATGGTATTTGCGGAACTTGGGGCGGCATTGCTGCCGGCATTTTTGGCTTGCAGTCCTTTGGCGGTTTGGGCGGCGTGAGCTTTCAGGCGCAGCTGATTGGCACGGCAATGGGTGTGACATGGGCTTTGGTGGGCGGGATTTTGGTCTACGGCCTGTTGAAAATAACCATGGGACTCAAAATGACCCCCGAAGAAGAATACGAGGGCGCAGACCTGACAGTTCACAAAATCAGCGCCACGCCAGACCGCGAAGCAAGCTGGTAATTCATGGAAAACACGTCTAATCCCAAGTATTTAAAGGCCTTTCAGAGAATTTACTTGCCAAAGCCTTTGTTTTGTGGCCCATAATAGGTTAGCTCACGTCATAAGGCGTGTGCTTTGTTCGCGGTGTACAGGTGTCAGTTTCGCTTCCTTCCGAGGTTTTTAGGTTTGTTGATGCGTTTTTGGGGCTCCATCGCTTTTGTTTTTGTGTTTAGAGGAGTCCCTTTCAATGGGCAAAAAACTATACGTCGGCAATCTGCCGTACTCGGTTCGTGACGGTGATTTAGAGCAGGCCTTCGGTCAGTTCGGTTCTGTAACCAGCGCTAAAGTCATGATGGAACGCGACACAGGTCGCTCAAAAGGCTTCGGCTTTGTGGAAATGGGTTCTGATGAAGAAGCTCAATCTGCTATCAACGGCATGAACGGCCAGCCTTTGGGCGGTCGCAGTGTTGTTGTGAACGAAGCACGTCCCATGGAAGAGCGTCCTCCCCGTTCAGGTGGTGGTGGCTTTGGCGGCGGCGGCGGTGGCGGCGGTGGTTATGGCGGCGGTGGGGGCGGTGGCGGTCGTCGTGAAGGCGGCGGCGAGTCCGGCTTTCGTAGTCCGTACGGCTCAGGCCCACGTGGCGGCGGCGGTGGCAATGGTGGTGGC
>CAIODE010000483.1 GCA_903856875.1 uncultured Burkholderiales bacterium | reverse complement strand
TGCAGTTGATGGGCGAGGAAGCGGCCTTCGATTACATGAAAAAGCTCAACCTGAACGTGACGCAATACACACGCAGCGGTACAGCCCAGGCGCCCAATGTGGCCAAAGCTGAGGTGGCCGTGGGCGTGAGCTTTATGTTCGGCTTTGACCTCTGGAAACACAACAAATACCCTGTGCAATCTGGGGCACCGTGCGAAGGCACCGGCTACGAAATTGGTGGCATTGCCCTCATCAAAGGCGCGCGCAACGCAGAAGCAGCCAAACAATATTACGATTTTCTGATGAGCGCGGAAGGTCAAAAGATTGGCGGCTTGTCGGGCAGCCTGCAATTCCCGGCCAACAAGACCTTCAAACCCGACCCCCGCATTCCCAGCCTCGACGATGTCCGCTTGATCAAGTACGACTTCGAAAAATACGGCAAAGCGGCCGAACGCAAACGCCTGCTAGACCGCTGGAACAAAGAAGTGGGCGCTCAGGCTCGCTGATCGGTCAAGCGCAACTCAGACCCCCCTTGAAATTTCCAAGCCCATCCCCAAATCAGGGGGTGGCGGGGTGAATTGACCCCATTGAGGCGCTTTGCGCGCCCACAAAATCCGTTCTTAACTGTAATTTGTAGATTCGAAGATGACCAAAAAGACCCATGCCTTCCAAGCCGAAGTGGCCCAACTTTTGCACTTGGTAACCCACTCGCTCTATTCCAATCCCGAAATTTTTGTCCGCGAATTGGTGTCCAACGCTTCGGACGCCTGCGACAAACTGCGCTTTGAAGCCTTGAACAACGACGCGCTGTACGAAAGTCAGCCTAATTTGGAAGTCCGTTTGTCGTTTGACACCGAGGCCAAAACCCTGACCATTACCGACAACGGCATTGGCATGACGGCCCAAGAGGCCATCGACAACTTGGGCACCATTGCCAAGAGCGGCACCAAAGACTTTGTGAGCAAGTTGTCTGGTGATCAAAAGGCCGACGCCCAACTCATTGGTCAATTTGGTGTGGGCTTTTATTCTGGTTTCATTGTGGCCGACAAGATCACAGTGGAAACACGCCGCGCCGGCGCGCCTGCATCAGAGGGCGTGCGCTGGATCAGTGGTGGCACTGGCGATTTTGAAGTGGAAAACATAGAGCTCGCCCATCGCGGCTCCAGCATCATTTTGCAATTGCGCGAAGACGCTTTGCAGTACGCCAACACATGGAAACTCAAAGAAATCGTTGGCAAATATTCTGACCACATCAGCTTGCCCATCTTGATGGAAAAAGAAGAGTGGAAAGATGGCGAACTGATTGGCAAAGACGAAAGCGAAGGCCGTCAACCCGGCAGCATGGTCAAAACTGGGGAATGGGAGGCCATCAACAAAGCCACGGCCCTCTGGACACGTCCAAAGAAAGATGTGACTGAAGAGCAGTACAAAGAGTTCTACAAACAAATTAGCAAAGACTTTGCCGAACCGCTCACTTGGACGCACAACCGTGTGGAAGGCAGCACCGAGTACACGCAGCTTTTGTTCATCCCGTCACAAGCACCGCAAGACTTGTGGAACCGCGACAAAAAAGCCGGTATCAAGTTGTATGTGAAGCGCGTCTTCATCATGGACGATGCTGAAGCCTTGATGCCAAGCTATTTGCGCTTTGTCAAAGGCGTGGTCGACTCAGCTGATTTGCCTTTGAACGTGAGCCGTGAATTGCTGCAAGAAAGCCGCGACGTGAAAGCCATTCGCGAAGGTTGTACCAAACGTGTGTTGTCCATGCTCGAAGACTTGGCCAAACACAATGATGCGCCTGACGCTTCTGAAGACGGTGTCACCGACGTGGTGAGCGAAGAAGACAAAGCCAAGCAAGGCCAGTACACCAGCTTCTACAAAGAGTTTGGTGCGGTGCTGAAAGAAGGCTTGGGCGAAGACTTTGGCAACCGCGATCGTTTGGCCAAATTGCTGCGCTTTGCTTCCACGTCTTCTGACGAAGCGAGCGTGTCTTTGGCCCATTACAAAGCGCGCATGAAAGAAGGCCAAGAAGCCATCTACTACATCACCGCCGACACACTGGCCGCCGCCAAACACAGCCCACAACTGGAAGTGTTCAAGAAAAAAGGCATTGAAGTCTTGCTCATGACCGACCGCGTGGACGAGTGGGCTTTGAACTATTTGAATGAATACGAGGGCACGCCGCTGCAAAGCGTAGCCAAAGGCGCAGTGGATTTGGGCAGCTT
>CAIODE010000482.1 GCA_903856875.1 uncultured Burkholderiales bacterium | reverse complement strand
TAAATAGCACAGTCGATGCAAATTAGAGGCAACTAAGAGCAACATGGCAAACATTTTGGTGGTGGATGACGAGCTAGGTATTCGCGATTTGCTCTCGGAAATCTTGAACGATGAGGGGCACAACGTGGAGTTGGCCGAGAACGCAGCCCAGGCCCGTGAGGCACGACTTCGCATTCGGCCCGACTTGGTGCTCTTGGACATTTGGATGCCAGACACCGACGGCGTCACCTTGCTCAAAGAATGGTCTGCCAGCGGCCTCTTGAACATGCCCGTCATCATGATGAGTGGCCACGCCACCATTGACACAGCAGTCGACGCCATTCGCATTGGCGCGCAGGCGTTTTTAGAAAAACCCATCACACTGCAAAAACTTTTGAAAACCGTGGAACAAGGCTTGGCGCGCGAACAAGTGCGTCAAGCTGCTGCGGCTTACCAAGCGTCTCAATTGCCAACAGGCGGCGCTGCTGCGCATGCGGGCGCCGGCAACGGCCACGACAGCGCGCTTCAAGTGTCGCAGACATTCGATCTCGACCAGCCCTTGCG
Organism: uncultured Burkholderiales bacterium; assembly: GCA_903856875.1. Classification (GTDB taxonomy): domain Bacteria; phylum Pseudomonadota; class Gammaproteobacteria; order Burkholderiales; family Burkholderiaceae_C; genus Limnohabitans_A. Next base: position 1,361 of record CAIODE010000482.1, on the reverse strand, counting down.
CGATGCACGAGATGCTTTTGAAAAAGCCTACTTTGAATTTCACCTGGCCAACGAGGGCGGCTCCATGACCCGCGTGGCCGACAAAACTGGCTTGGAGCGCACCCACCTGTATCGAAAAGTGAAGCAATTGGGCGTGGACCTGACCAAAGGCACGCGCGCTGTCGCTTTAAACGGCGCCGGCACTTGGTTGCGCCGCTTAGTTTTTCACAGCGAAGTCAGGTGCAGCTGTCAATTTAATTTGAGTGGTATCTTGAAAAGGCAATTTAATGTATTGCCCCTGAAAATAGACCTTCACCCACCTTAAGTCAGCGCTGTAAACTCTAAACGGCGAAGGCCCATAAATGCTTCTACCTTCGCCTACTTGTAACTTCAATGTGGCCACTCTTTTTTGCCCATCCATGATGCAAACCGTCATAGCTTGTTGCGCCTCCACATGCACATACTCACCTGCCTTTCTAGGCGAATCTGGTTGTATCACTTCTTCAGCGCTGCTCCAATTGCATGCAGGTTGAGCGTCCGATTTTGCCAATTCTTTTGGGGTGGATGTTGTTTCAAGACTGATGGCTACATTTTCTGGGATCGGTGAATTGGTAGATTTATCAGGCAATGAATCAGCATTTAAATCAACTTTAGTTTCAGCCTTTAATTCTGGGAGTGGGCTCTTTGTGACTTCTTGAGGAGATGGCGGCTCCTGGCCTAACCAAAACCATGCACCCACAAACAACGCGACACCTGATAAAAAAAATGGAACTGCGATTGAAGAATTTTGGGATACAAAATGGGGCGCTAAGTTTTCGTTCGATGTAGAAACCAAAGTCTCAACGGCCACGCTGGTTGAAGTTTTTTCTGAATCAAGAGTTTCCGGGGAAGGCGTATTTGCCTGAGCCAGATCAGGGCTTGTTGAGATGGGCACTTCGAGTGCCATTTCAACCTGGAGGTCGTGCCCCAAATACTTGAGGAGTTTTTTACCCACAGAAAATTTAATTTCAGGACTGTAAAAAGAACTGTCGCCACCCTCTTCCAATTGCCGGACTTGCGTTGTTGAAACGATGTTGCGCCTAGCAAGCGTGGCAAGGTCAACGCCTGCGCTTAAACGGAGGCTTTTGAGCAGGACCTCGTTTTCGGGCCCCCAGAAGATGGATTTAGGTGAGTTCAAAATGAAGTACACAACTTATTTTCAACAAACCGAATTCTAGTGTTTTATATACAAAACAGCAATTTAGAATACTTTTTGTAAGCAAATTCTGACCATTCGGGGTGGACGCAAGCTCTTTCAGTCCCTAAAATCTCACCTCCCAACCCTAAATACCATGCAACTCATGTGGCTAGCTGGCCCCACAGGCCAGGTTAAATCAATTTCG
>CAIODE010000481.1 GCA_903856875.1 uncultured Burkholderiales bacterium | reverse complement strand
GATTACAAAGACAGCTTGCGCAGACGTGTGGCACTTTTAAAAGGTGTGACTGTGGCGCACATGGCAGAAGTTTTGAACCATCGCCTGCAACTCAACCCAGGCGCAGAGACTTTGGTGAAAGCCTGCCAAGCCGCTGGCATGAAAGTGTTGTTGGTGTCAGGAGGTTTTACATTTTTCACAGACCACGTGCGAGACAGACTCAACATCAATTGGACGCGCTCCAATGTGTTGGAGATGGCCCATGGTGAACTGACAGGCCGGATGGTAGACCAAGACTGGGGTGACATTTGCGATGGTGAGGAAAAGCGCAAGATGCTGCTGCAAACCTGCACTCAAATGGGCATAGCTCCCTCACAAGCCATCGCCATGGGGGATGGTGCCAACGATTTACCGATGATGGGCGTGGCAGGATTGTCAGTGGCCTATCACGCCAAACCCAAGGTGCGCGAGCAGGCCATGGTGGCCATTGAAGAAGGTGGACTTGATCGTTTGCTGGAAGTTTTTAAAGGCAACAGTTAAAGCCAAGCGCTTATTGCATTGGCTTATTGGATTGACTTATTGCATGAGCTTTGGCAAAACGCTTAGGCCAAGCGATTGATCTGCGGCACCCCAGCCTCCACCGAAAACTTGGCCAAGGTTTCAATTTTGGTTTGCTGTTGCCGCACATCGTCAACCACCCTTAGCTCCGTTTGAATTTGCTTGGCCGTGAACTCCACCACACCATAACCTTTGCGCTCACTGTCTGCAAATACGAAGTGCGGGTTTTCAGCCAAGCGAGCAGCCAACTTTGAATTGCCTGCAGAGCGCGCCGTAATGCCAGAACCACAAAACTCCACGCCAATTTTGGCGCTGCCGTCTTTGTAGGCGTCGGCCATGACATGGCCCACCCAGTTTTCGTGCACATCACCACCAATAAGCACGGGGTTTTTGAGTGCTTGGTTTTGCATGGACTGCGTCAGACGTTGGCGCGCCGATGAATAGCCGTCCCATCCGTCATTCCAAAGGTAATAGCCTTCGCCTATTTTGTAATCACGCCTGCCAAACAACGTTTGTTGGGCCAAAACATTCCAGGTGCGTTGGTCGTTGCGGGCTTTGGCAAAGCTTTGGTCAATCCACTTCTCTTGTGGCATCCCCAAAAGTGTTCTTTTTGGGTCAAGCCATGCTTCGCATTGATCAGGATCGACCCAACCCGAACCATAGCCGAAGCCTTTATTGCAAACTTGCCTATCGCGGTATTGGCGATCGTCTAGCAAATAAAAATTGGCCAATTTTCCGTAAGCCACTTCACCATAGATGCGCATCTCAGCGCCTGTGGCCAAACCTTCAATGGCGCGCGTAAGGGCACTGGCACGCAATGGCATGTGCTCGTAAAACGCTTGGTAAGCGCGCGCACGTTGCGCTGCAAAATCGATACTGATGTTGCCGCTCTGACCTCTTTCCAAGCCTGCATAGTCGTTAGACACTTCATGATCGTCCCAAGTGATAAGCCACGGACACTGCGCATGCATAGCCTGTAAACCTTTTTCACTTTTATGCAAAGCATACCGATCGCGGTAATCGGACAAACTGTTCACCCAGCCACCCGTAGGCAATCGAACCGCGTTGGCAGCACCCGCGTATTCATAGATGTAATCGCCTAAGAACAGCACCATGTCTAAGTTTTCTTGGCACATGTGGTCGTAGGCGCTGAAGTAGCCATGCTCCCATCGCTGGCACGAGGCGTAGGCTACGCGAAGTTTTTGCACCACAGCTTCAGGATGCGGCAGAGTTCTGGTCCTACCTACGGTACTTTGCGCATCGCCAATTTGAAAACGATAGAAGTACCATCGATCGCTTAGCAATTGATCAAGTTCCAAATGCACCGAATGCGCCAACGCGGCCATGGCCACCACTTGGCCAGTGCGGCGATTGACTTTGAAGCCATCGTCGTCCGCCACTTCCCATTTAACCGACACATCGCTTGTAGCAAATTGCGAATTGCCACTGGCTAACTCTGGCATGAGGCGGGTCCACAACACCACTGAATGGTGATTGGGTGATCCACTGGCCACGCCCAAAGAAAATGGGTTGTGCCTCAAAGGTGTTTGGGCCATCGATAAACTGAACGAGACCGGCGCTGAAGCCAAGGCAGCCCATTTCAAAATATCCCTGCGGGTGTTGGAGGCTGGTGACAGCAGAGATTCAGTTTGTCCATTTTTCATGACGTCAACAACCATTCTTTAAGCAATGCAGTGAACAGCTCGGGTTTGGCGCTCATCACCCAATGGCCCGTGTCAAATTCTTCTACACGCGAACCAGGATGGGCTGCAATTTTTGCAAGCCACTCAGGCGAATGAAACATGAACGGTTTGCGGCGGCCATAGACATACAACATGGGTCGAGCCATAGGCAATAGCTTGAGCACATTGGCTGCCTTATCAAAGCCGCCTAAAGAGCCCATCCACTTCATGGCATAAGGAGAATTCATGCCGCTGTGCATGTCGGCAAGCGGACTGGGGCACCTTAAGGCTTTTGCCATAGACCGTGTCATGCGGTTGGCCAATGCCCTTCCTGGCAATGCAAACCAGCGCGCTATTTGCCAAGCCATAGCCAACCAAATTTGATAGCTGAAAACGCCCCATTTGGCTTTGGCAGACCAAGACGAAAGAAGCGCATGTGAGTTGTGATCGCCCACGTCAACGGCCACCATGCGCTTGACACGCTCTGGGTACAGAGCTGCATATTCATAACCAAAAACACAGCCCCAATCGTGCAAAACCAAGGTGACAGGTTTTTGAGGACTGACGGCAGTGACCAACTCATCGATGAAGCTCACCATTTGCGCCATTGACTTGGGCGGCATGGGCGCTTGGGCATCAAATGCTGGCAGTGTAAAACGCACACATTGATCCGTTTCACTCAGTGCTTGTACAGTGTCGTTCCAAAGGGCTGAGGTATCGGGCCAACCATGCAACATGAGCAGCGTTTCGGAACCCTTGCCTTCAATTCGAATATCAACGCCTTGAATGTTCATTGAGGTCAAGACGCTGTGGACGCCGATGAAGCCGAAGCATCCATGGCTTGTTTCAACCGGTCAACACCTTCCAAAATTTTGTCTTCACCCACGGTAGCAAAGCTAAAGCGCAAAGTACTGTGATCGGGGTTCTGGCAAAAGAAAGGTTCACCCGGCACAAAGGCTACGCCTTTTTCGATGGCCATTTTGGCAAACGCATTGCCATCTTTCACTTTGCCACTTGCACCCGTGAGGCTGGCCCACACAAACAAACCGCCTTGGGGTTGCACAAATGAAATGGCATCGCCTAAATTTTTGCGCAGCGCATCGCACATGGTTTGCGCGCGAACGGCATACACCTGTCGCACCTTGTTCAAGGTGGCTGGCATGCGGCCTGCCTTGAGGTATTGCGCGGCTGTGGCTTGCGCAAAGGTGCTGGTGTGCGCATCGCTGAATTGCTTGCACATGACGGCGCGGCTTAAAAGTTCGGACGGTGCAATCATCCAACCCACACGCAGGCCTGGGCTTAAGACTTTTGACAAAGAGCCGCAGTGCACCAACCAATCGCGACTGCCTGGCACTTGGTCACTCAAGGAGAGCAAACTGGGGGGCGGCGCATCTTTGAAATACAAATCGCCGTAAGGGTCGTCTTCCACCAAAAGCGTTTCGTATTGGACGGCTAACTCGAGCAACTTTTTGCGGCGCTCTAAGTTAAGCAACGCACCTGTTGGGTTGCCAAAGGTGGGAATGACGTACACAAATTTGGGGCGATGTTCGGCAATGAGTTTTTCGAGAGCCTCGGTGTTGACACCATGGCCATCGACTGGCGCAGAAATGAGTTCGGCACCGTAAAGTCTGAAGCACTGAATGGTGGCCAAGAAAGTGGGGCCTTCCACAATGACTTTGTCACCGGGGCTGATCATGGTTTTACCAATGAGGTCTAACGCTTGCTGGCTGCCTGTGGTCACAATGAGTTGCTCAGCCGACAAGCCTTGCACGCCCTTCTGCCCCATGAAATGGGCCAACTGCTCGCGCAATGGGCCGTAACCTTCTGTGGCGCCATACTGAAGTGCGGCACCGGGTTCTTGTGACAGGGCCAAAGAAGAGGCTTCGCGAATGCCTTCGACGTCAAACATGGCACTGTCGGGGAAGCCACCGGCAAAACTGATGATGCCGGGCCTGCCCAGAAGTTTGAACAACTCCCGAATGGCTGAAGTTTCGACATTGTTCAAACGATCTGCAAATTGCAAGGACATGGTGTATCTTCTCTCAAACACGGTTGGTCAATTCTCACATTTTCTATCATGAACGCACACAACATCGAACTCTTTTTTCACACCCTGAAACAAGCCAACCCCCTGCCCACCACCGAGTTGGCCTACACCTCGGTGTTTGAGCTTGTGACGGCGGTGCTGCTGTCAGCCCAGGCCACCGACGTGAGCGTGAACAAAGCCACCCGCAAACTCTTTCCGGTGGCCAACACCCCCGAGGCCATCTTGGCTTTAGGGCAAGAAGGGCTTGAAAAGTACCTCAAGACCATTGGGCTGTACCGAAACAAGGCCAGCAATTTGCTCAAAACCTGTGAAATTTTGAGAGATCAATACCAGGGTGTGGTGCCCCGCTCTAGGGAAGCTCTGGAGTCATTGCCAGGGGTTGGCCGCAAAACCGCCAATGTGGTCTTGAATGTGGCTTTCGGCGAGCCCACCATGGCGGTCGACACGCACATCTTTCGATTAGGCAACCGCACGGGCCTTGGACCTGGCAAAAATCCACTCGAAGTCGAGTTGAAACTTTTAAAGCGAATTCCAGAAAAGTACTTGGTCGATGCGCACCACTGGCTCATTTTGCATGGCCGCTATGTGTGCCAAGCCCGCAAACCTTTGTGCCATCAATGCGCTGTTTCGGCTTACTGCGATTTCAAGCCTAAAACGACAAGCTAAAAGATTACTTCGGCAAAGCCACCCAGCGCGTCACACCTTCATCTTGCCATTCATGCCACTGCAATCGATTTTGAAAAACAGCTGACAAGGCTTGGCGCGTGTCCTTGTCATTGGGCAAACCCGAGTGCACCCATCGGCCCTCCGACATCACCCAAACCCGATCGGCCTGCAATGCCAAATTGAGTTCGTGCAAAACACTCACCACCGCAGCACCTGCCTCTGTTAAGCAACGCACCCACTCCAACCAATCGGCCTGATGCGGAACGTCGACACCTGCCAAGGGCTCGTCCATGAGGTAAACCTGAGCTTGGACAGCCAATGCGCGCGCCAACAAAACACGTTGACGCTCACCGCCAGAGAGTTGCCCCAAACTGCGCGTGCGCCAATCCCAGGCCTGCACAGTTTTCAAGGCCACTTCCACCACCGCATGGTCTTTGGTACTGGGCGTTGAAAGCCAAGACTGATGTGGCAAGCGGCCCAGCATGGCCACGTCATAAACCGTCAGATCGTCTTGGCCTGCTTCTGCTTGGCCCATCCAGGCCAGTGTTTGAGCGCGCTCGCGGCGGTGCCATGCAGCCCAAGGCTTGCCTAACAAACTGACTTCACCTTCGGCAGGCGCTAACCCAGCCAAAGCTTTGAGCAAGCTTGATTTGCCAGCGCCGTTCGGCCCCACCAAAGACACCCATTCACCCGCATGCAAAGTGAGAGACACATTGTTGACTGCTGTGAATTCATCATGCATGACGGTGATGTTGTGAGCCGTTAATGCCACTGTGTGCAGCGCGTTCATGTGCCGCCTCCTCTGCCACCTGCGGGCTTAGAAATCATGCCGCGCATCAAATACAACATGTAACCGCCCCCCAAAATCGCTGTCAAAACGCCCACAGGCAATTCAAGGGGCGCCATCAAACCTCGCGCCAACAAATCGGCACCGCCCAACAGCACAGCGCCCATTAGGCAAGACAAGCTGAGTGTTTTGCCATGCACACCCTTCACGCGGGCTCTGACCAAATGCGGTGCTGCCAGGCCCACAAAAGCAATCAGCCCTGTTTGTGCCACGGCAGCGGCTGTGCACAAGGCCAACACGCCCAACAACACCCAGCGCAAAGACTTAACGGGCAAACCCAAACTGAGTGCGGTGAATTCGCCCAAAGCCAAACCATCTAACAAAGGACTGGCCGCCACCGAAACGACCCAAGAAACAAGCAGCACACCCAGCATGAGCGCGCAAGCAGGCCAACTGACATAGGCCGTAGAGCCCAACATGAACGATTGCACCGAGCCTTGAATTTGCGGAAACATGACCAGCAGCAAAGAGGCAATGGCACCAAACACCACACCCACCACCACACCAGCCAACAACAATCTGAGGGTGTGCTGAACACCCCATGACAAGACCAAAGACAAAGCCACCGCCAACCATGCGCCCATGAAAGCCATGCCCGTAATGCCCACACGCACGAACCATGGCGAGACATCGAGTTGACTGAGCATGACCATGCCAACGGCCACGCCCAAACTGGCACCCGAAGCGCTGCCCAACAAATACGGGTCGGCCAAGGGATTTCTAAAAAGACCTTGTGCCAAGACGCCCGCCAAACCCAACAAGGCGCCCGCCAAACACGCACCCAATGTGCGCGGCAATCGAATGTCAACAATCAAACTGGTATCTGCTTGAAGCTGACCCCAAGCCCAACCTTCACTGCCCACCAGTGCGCCCGCCATGAGCAGCAACAAAAGTAAAAAGCCCAGGTGCCAAGCCAGCTTTGCAGCCGATGAAAGTTTGCGGGCGTTCATTCTGGGTAGATCCGTTTCAAACAAGCCACCATCAACTCGGCAGCATCTGCAATTCGGGGTCCTGAACGCACAATGATGTCTGATTGGTCTGGCGTGAAGCTGCAAATTCTGTGCTGTTGAATGGCTTCAATCCGATTCCAACCTGGCCTTGATTTGAGGTCGGTGGCAGCACGCTCGCCCATGAAAATAATTTGGGGGTTGGCTTTCACCACAAACTCAGGATTGACCTGGGGAAAAGATCCCATGGAAGGCGTGACCACATTGACCAAACCTAAACGCTTGAGTGT
>CAIODE010000480.1 GCA_903856875.1 uncultured Burkholderiales bacterium | reverse complement strand
ATTTTGAAGAAACGCCCAGACGTGAATTCTGTGGTGCACAGCCATTCACCGGCCATCATTCCTGTTGGTGTGACGGGCGCACGGCTGCGTCCCATATGCCACATGAGTGGCTTCTTGGGCAGCAGTGTGCCCACTTTTGAAATTCGCGACACTTTGGGTGAAAGCTCCGACATGCTGATTCGCAATCAAAGCATTGGTGAGTCACTGGCAGACACCTTGGGCAACAACACCGTGGCCTTGCTGCGCGGTCATGGCAACGTGGTGGTGGCCAATTCGATTCAACTTGCGGTGTTCCGTGCTTACTACACCGAAGGCAATGCCAAGCTGCAAGCCGAAGCCATGCGCATGAGCTTTGGAATGGGCGCTGGCGAGCCGATTTATTTGTCTGAAGCAGAAGCGCGCAACTCTGCTGAAACCAATGCAGGCCAAGTTGAACGGCCTTGGAATGTTTGGAAAAGCAAACTTCCAAAGCAAGTCAATTGATCAAAGCAGTTCAAATATCTACTTGCCAACTCACTGTATCAATTTCGGAAATGCCCATGTCTTTTTTCAATCACCTTAGATTGTCATCGAATCGCCGAGCTAGCTCGAGTGCGGTGGCTCTGCTTTGCGCCAGTGTGCTTTGCTTTGGCAACGCTTCTGCGCAATCCAATTCACCCAGTCAAGCAACTTACCCATCGGGTCCAGTCACTTTGTTGGTGCCATTCACGACGGGCACAGGCGCTGATTTGTTAGCACGATTGTTGGGTCCCAAACTTGCAGAAAAGTGGAAAGTTTCGGTCGTCACTGACAACAAGGCCGGCGCCAGTGGCGCCATTGGCACTGGCATGGCGGCCAAGTCTGCGCCCACGGGCCTCACTGTCTTGGTGACTGCTACGGCGCACGGCACTTTCCCGGCCTTGATGCCTAAATTGCCTTTCAATCCACAGCAGGCTTTCACGCCCGTGGTGTTGTTGGGCACAAGTGCGTTGGGTGTTGCGACATCGGGCAAGTCGCCTTTCAATCAATTCAAAGATTTCCAAGAATCTGCCAAGAAGCAACCCGGGGTTTTGAACTATTCGTCACCCGGTACAGGTTCGCCACAACACTTGGCCATGGAATTGTTGGCACAAGAAACCAATGTCAAGTTATTGCATGTGCCCTACAAAGGAACTGCGGGCGCGCTGACAGATTTGATGGGCGGTCATGTGGACGCCAGCATTGTTGCCTTGCAAACGGCTGCACCGCATTTGCAAAATGGCTCATTGCGCATGTTGGCCTTGATGAGCGCAGAGCGCTCGCCTGCATTCCCCAATGTGCCAACTTTGAAAGAGTTGGGCGTGGCGAATGGTGTGGTCGAAACTTGGTACGGCGTATTTGTTCCCGCAGGCACGCCGCCTGAAGTGGTGGCCAAACTGAATGCTGATTTCAACAGCCTGTTGCAATTGCCTGAAGTCAAAGAAACCATGACCAAGCAAGGCATGGTCATTGCCGGTGGCAAACCAGAGCGCATGAGCGATTTGGTGAAAAACGAATTGAGCCGATGGGCCCGAGTGGTAGAAAAAGCAGGCATCAAAGGCGATAACTGACAATTTGTTCTCTTGATGTAACCCGTTTCGTGGGAAAATTGAAATTAAATTTCACCAGAGAGCTTTTCACATGCCAAGCCGCGCCACCAAAATTGTTGCCACCCTAGGTCCTGCCTCAAGCGATCCTGCTATGTTAGAGGCCATGATTCGCGCGGGTGTGAACGTGGTTCGTTTGAACTTCAGTCACGGCAAAGCACAAGATCACATCGACCGTGCCAAGTTGGTGCGCGAAGCCGCAACCAGGGCCGGTCGTGAAGTGGCCATCATGGCCGATTTGCAAGGCCCCAAAATTCGCGTTGGCAAGTTTGCCGAAGGCAAGGTCATGTTGGAGCCTGGTGCCAAGTTTGTGCTTGACGCTTCTCGCTCAGAACCAGGCGATTTAACAGGTGTTGGGCTTGACTACAAAGAACTGCCCCGCGATGTCAAAGCTGGCGACGTGTTGCTGCTGAACGATGGCCTGATTGTGCTCACCGTTGATTCTGTTCATGGCGAAATGGTCAACACCACTGTCAAGTTGGGTGGTGAGTTGTCCAACAACAAAGGCATTAACAAACAAGGTGGCGGCCTCACAGCACCGGCCCTGACGGGCAAGGACATGGAAGACATCAAAACAGCGATGAGCTTTCAAGCCGACTATTTGGCAGTCAGTTTCCCTAAAAATGCCACCGACATGGAAATGGCCCGCCAGTTGGCCAATGTGGCGGCTGCCGAATACAACCACAAGCCGGCCTTGATTGCCAAAATTGAGCGCGCAGAAGCCATCCCTCGTTTGGAAGAAAGTCTGTTGGCCAGCGACGGCATCATGGGGGCCCGTGGCGACTTAGCTGTTGAAGTCGGCAATGCGGTGGTACCTGCTTTGCAAAAACGCATGATCAAACTCGCCCGTGCTCACGACAAGGTGGTCATCACGGCTACGCAAATGATGGAAAGCATGATCACCAACCCAGTGCCTACGCGCGCTGAAGTGAGTGATGTGGCCAACGCGGTTTTGGATGGCACCGACGCCGTCATGCTCAGCGCTGAAACCGCTGCCGGTAAGTACCCGCTCGAAACCGTCGAAGAAATGGCCAAGATTTGTTTGGCTGCTGAAAATGCCGAAGAGTTCGAGTTGGATGCCGATTTCAACGGCCAAACCTTCAGCCGAATCGACCAGTCCATTGCCATGGGCGCTTT
>CAIODE010000479.1 GCA_903856875.1 uncultured Burkholderiales bacterium | reverse complement strand
GGCTGGTACGACTACCAGGCTGGCAAGCGCGACGCCATTCCAAGTGCCTTGGTGGTTGAAATGATTGAAAAACATCGCGCCGCTGAAGGCATTAGCACTCGCAAGATTTCTGACGAAGAGATTGTGCAACGCTTGGTGTTCGCTTTGGTCAACGAAGCGGCGCACATTTTGGAAGAGGGTATTGCAGGCAAGGCCAGCGACATCGACATGGTCTACCTCACGGGTTATGGCTTCCCCATCTTCCGCGGCGGCCCCATGTTGTATGCAGACCAAGTGGGTCTGTTCAATGTCGCCGAAGCCATGAAGCGCTTTGCTAAAAACCCACACGATGATGCCGCATTCTGGCAACCCGCTCCGTTGCTCGCCCGCTTGGTGGCTGACGGCAAATCTTTCAACTGATCAGAGGTAATCAATATGACCAACGCCGTCATTGTTTCTACAGCACGCACACCCCTGGCCAAAAGCTGGAAGGGCGCATTCAACATGACCCATGGCGCCACTTTGGGCGGCCATGCAGTTCAACATGCCGTACAACGTGCTGGCATCGATGCAGCTGAAGTTGAAGACGTCATCATGGGGTGTGCCACACCCGAAGGTGCCACAGGTGCCAACATTGCACGTCAAATTGCATTGAAAGCAGGCTTGCCCATTTCTGTGTCAGGCCTTACCGTCAATCGTTTCTGCTCATCTGGTTTACAGACCATCGCTTTGGCTGCACAACGTATCATTGCTGGCGAAGGCCAGGTGTATGTGGCAGGCGGTGTTGAAAGTATTTCTTGCGTTCAGCAAGAAGCCAATCAACACATGCTGCAAGACTTGGCCCTGGCCAAAATGAAGCCCGAGATCTACTGGAACATGTTGCAAACAGCAGAACAAGTTGCCAAGCGTTACAAGATTGCCCGTGATCGCATGGACGAGTACGGTGCTGGCAGCCAACAAAAAGCATGCGCTGCCCAAGCCGCTGGTTTGTTCAATGACGAAATTGCCCCCATCACAGTCTCAGCGGGTGTCATCGATAAGGTGATGGGCCTGATGACCAAGCAAGTGACCGTCAGCGTTGACGAAGGTTTGCGTGAAGGCACCACCATCGAAGCTATTTCTGGCTTGCGTTCTGCATTGCCCGGTGGCTTGGTCACAGCCGGCAATGCCAGTCAGTTCTCTGACGGCGCTGGTGCTTGCGTGTTGATGGATGAAAAGTTGGCAGAGCAACGTGGCTTGAAACCCCTCGGCCGTTTTCTAGGTTTTGCTGTAGCCGGTTGCGAGCCTGATGAAATGGGCATTGGCCCTGTGTATGCAGTGCCAAAGGCCTTGGCGCGACTTGGCTTGAAAGTTTCTGACATTGATTTATGGGAATTGAACGAAGCCTTCGCTGTTCAAGTTCTGTATTGCCGTGACACTTTGGGCATTCCACCCGATCGCCTCAACGTCAATGGCGGTGCCATTGCGGTGGGTCACCCTTATGGCGTCAGCGGTCAGCGTTTAACAGGGCATGCATTGATTGAAGGCAAACGCCGTGGCGCAAAGCGTGTGGCTGTCACCATGTGCATTGGCGGCGGCATGGGTGCTTGCGGTATTTTTGAAGTTCTCTGAACTTTAACTTTCATTTGCAACGGGCGTCCCGCTGATCATGCAGGCCGCCCGTTTTGATTTGGACATCCCCTGATATGAGCCTTCGGTCAACTTTAGATTTCTTGCTGTTCGAATGGTTAGAGGTTTCTAACCTGCAGCAACGTGAACGTTTCTCCGATCACAGCCGAGAAACTTTTGACGCCGTTCTTGACACCTGCGAACGCATTGCGAAAGAAAAATACGCTCCTTTCAATCGCTTGGTTGACACCGAGGAACCGCGCTTCGATGGTGAAAAAGTGATTCTTCCTCAAGCCACGCACGATGCGCAAAAAGCCTATGCCGAGTCAGGCATGCTCAGTGCATCGCAAGATTACGACATTGGCGGCATGCAGCTGCCCTATGCGGTAGAGGCAGCCGCGAATTCATTTTTTGCCATGGCATCGGTCAGCATGGGCTCTGGCTTGCTAACAGTTGGCAATGCCAATTTGCTCATGGTGCATGGCTCTGATCTTCAGCGCCAAGTCTTTGCATTGAATGAGTTCTCAGGCCGGTGGTCTGGCACCATGTGTTTGTCTGAACCTCAAGCGGGATCGTCACTGAGTGATGTGATGACCCGAGCCACGCCAGACGGCGATGCTTTCGCGTCTGACCCCTTGGGTGCACGCTATCGGCTCAAGGGCAACAAGATGTGGATCTCAGCCGGCGATCACGAGCTCACTGAAAACATCGTCCATTTGGTATTGGCCAAGATACCTGATACCGATGGCAAGTTGATTCCTGGCGTGCGAGGCATTTCACTTTTCATTGTGCCGAAGAAAATAGTGAATGAAAAAGCAGAACTCACAGGTGTGCGCAACGATGTGGCTTTAGCCGGCTTGAACCACAAGTGTGGATGGCGCGGCACCACCAATACATTGCTTAATTTTGGTGAAGGCAAGTTCCGAGTTCAAACAGACAACACAGCCAGTGACGGTAGCGGTGCCGTGGGTTATTTGGTGGGCGAGCCAGGCCGCGGTTTAAGTTACATGTTCCACATGATGAACGAAGCACGCATTGGCGTTGGCATGGCAGCCACCATGTTGGGCATGGCCGGCTATGAAGCCAGCTTGGCATATGCCAAAAATCGGCCCCAAGGACGTCCCGTAGCCGGAGGTTCACAAAAGGTCGTGAAAGACGCGGCACAGGCGCAAGTCAGAATCATTGAACATGCGGACATCAAACGCATGTTATTGGCTCAAAAGTCCTACAGCGAAGGCGCCTTGGCGCTGGAGTTGTATTGCGCTAAATTGGTAGACGAGCAGCACACGGGTGACGCGAGTTCAGCCGATGAAGCCAGGTTGTTGTTGGAGGTTTTAACACCGATTGCCAAAAGCTGGCCCAGCGAATGGTGTCTTGAAGCCAATAGCTTGGCCATTCAAATACACGGCGGCTATGGTTACACCCGCGATTTCCCCGTTGAACAATATTGGCGCGACAACCGCTTGAACATGATTCACGAAGGCACCCATGGCATTCAAGGCATGGATTTGCTGGGTCGCAAAGTTTTGATAGAAGAGGGCAGGGGTGTGCATTTGCTAGGGGCTCGAATGAGAGACACGGCCGACAAGGCCATGGTTTACGCAGACTTGGCTGCAGATGCCAAGGCCCTGAACACCGCTTTGCAGAAGGTCATTGCGGCCACCCAAATGGCTTGGTCTTCTGGCCAACCTCAAGAAGCTTTGGCCAATGCCGTGCCTTACTTGCAAGCTTTTGGACATTTGGTCTTGGCTTGGATTTGGTTGGATGTCAGTGCTTCATGCAGAGGCGCACAAACGCCAGCACAAACAGGACGTCAAGCTGCTGCCAAATATTTCTTCCATTACGAACTGCCCAAAATCGATGCTTGGTTGCACGTTGTCAGCAACCGTGACATGACCTGTGCCAATTTGGCAGAGGATGCTTTCTAATTTCCGAATCTACTTTGAACAAAGGATTGAACATGACTCGCACTGTCAAACAACTCTTCGACTTAACAGGTCAAACTGCGTTGGTCACGGGTGGCTCTAGGGGCCTTGGACTTCAGATGGCTCATGCGCTGGGTGAAGCCGGCGCAAGAGTGATGTTGAGTTCGCGCAAGGCTTCAGATTTAGAAGAGGCTGTGGCTGAACTCAAAGCGGCCGGCATTGAGGCTGATTACATTGCCGCCGATTGCGGACAAGAAGAAGACATTCGACGCTTGGCCCGCGAAACGGTTCAAAAATTAGGCCGCATAGACATCTTGTTGAACAATGCAGGAGCCTCTTGGGGTGCTGCTGCCGAAGTTCATCCTGTGTCAGCTTGGGACAAAGTCATGAACTTGAATGTCCGTGGCTATTTCATTTTGGCGCAGGAAGTGGCCAACCTGTCCATGATTCCCAACCGGCACGGTCGGATTTTGAACGTTGCCTCCATTGCTGGATTGGCTGGCAACCCGCCCGAGATGCAAACCATCGCGTACAACACGTCCAAAGGTGCCGTGGTGAACTTCACCAAGGCCCTGGCCGGCGAGTGGGGCAAATACGGCATCACGGTCAACGCCATTTGCCCAGGCTTCTTTCCCAGCAAAATGACTTACGGCTTGCTCGAAAAATTGGGTGCAGAGAACATGGCCAGTCATGCGCCTCTTTTGCGTTTGGGTGACGATGAAGACCTCAAAGGTCTGACGCTGTTGTATGCCAGCGAAGCTGGAAAACACATCACAGGCCAGTGGTTGGCTGTTGACGGTGGTGTCAGCGCCATCATTGGCGGCTAAGGTATTGCATGAGTATTCCATTTGGCGTCCACATCCCATTTGTGGACCACCTCGGCTTCACACTTGAGAAATTTGAGAACGGCAACTCTGACGTGCATTTCAAACCTCGTGCTGAGCACCTCACCTCATTTGACATCACCCAT
>CAIODE010000478.1 GCA_903856875.1 uncultured Burkholderiales bacterium | reverse complement strand
TCGTAGCTGATGCCGCAAGCCGCGTTGCCCCACCAGCCGTTTTCTTTCAAGCGAAAAGGGGGTGCGCTGTAGGCCCAAGCCAAGAACAATCCGACCACTGCAGCACCAAAGCCCCAAGGGCCTAAGAGGCTGGCCACACCCAAAGAAACCAAGGTCCACACCATGGCGATGTAAAGGCCCCACTGGCCGGGCATGCGACCGGACGGAATAGGGCGTTGGGGTTCGTTGATGGCATCGACATGCCGGTCAAACCAATCGTTGACTGCTTGGCTGGTAGCGCAAACAAAGGGGCCCGCTAAGGCAACGCCGATGATTGCCAACAACCATTTGCCATCCATGGCAACGCCGGAGGCCACAATACCGCAAGCAAACGCCCACATTGGCGGGAACCAAGTGATGGGTTTAAATAACTCAGTGACTGCGGAGAGCTGGGGAAATGCCATAAGAAGTGTTTTTACCCATGACACATTCGAGTGTCAAGTTAAATTTACACATCCTATGGTTTCCACTGAGAGCGCTGTGGAAAAAGCGCATCAGGGAATTGGAAGCAATTAAGCTTCTGTATCGTTTTCCGGAACGTTGATGCCAAATCGGCGTAATTTGACGTACAAGCTTTGACGTGAAAGACCCAGCATTTCTGCGGCAGAAGACCGGTTGTCTCCGGTGAGTTCCAGTGCGGCTTCGATGCACATTTGCTCAATCAGGTCGGTGGTTTCGCTCACAATGTCTTTGAGCGGAACACGTCCTACCAGTTCGGTCATTTGGCCTTTTGAGCGAAACACGTCATTGCTTGATTTGGCTTCTACGCCCAAGCGCAAGCTGATGTCTCGGATGGTGAATCCCAAACAGGGCTGCTCACCACTTATGACTGACACAGCAGAAATTTCAACCTCTGTGGCAGAGCCAAGATCACCCCGCATGCGGGTTGCAAACAACCTGACAACATCGCGCTGCTTCAAATTGGACATCAGGACTTTCATGTCCACGCCAGCTCGGCCAAGCCAACGGTCAAGCGGTTCGCCTTGAACCAGTGCTTCGTTGCTGACTTGGGCCAATTGCAAAAAGGAGCGATTGGCTGAAAGGACGACGCCATTCAGGTCGGTGACAACCAACGCGTCGGGTGCACTCTCCATGACCTCTGACAACAACTGTCTTGTTTGGTTGTTGGCAGACAATGCGGCGCGCGTCTGGTTTGGAATGAGGCGGATCAGGAAGTGAGCCGACTTTTCTTGACGGAAAAGTGAAATATGCGCCAATGCTTTGATGCCCCCTTGCGGCAGAGTCAAAGCGACAGGGCTTGTTTGTCCGCTGGCGAGCAGTTCTGCAAATGCTTTGCTCATGGCACTAGAACTGGCTTTGTCTAAACTGGAAGCAATGGACCAGCCCGATTTGTGCAGGTCACCGCCAAGCAACTCAAAAGCGGCAGGGTTGCTGTCTTCTAACTTTTCAGTGTCTGCATTCAGAATGAGCATGGCTTCAGAGGAAACCTGAAACAACAAGCGGTAACGTGTCTCAACGTTTTTAAGGTGCCAGTAGTCTCGCTCCATGGCGCGTTGCGCATTGAGCACTTTTTGTTGAAGTGCAGCTTGGGGGCGCAAATCACGGCCAAAGGCCAATGCACGAACACGGCCATCTGTTTTGCCCGAGGGCACAGTGATAACCGAATAGGACAAAGGCAGGTCGGTGCCATTATCAGCAGATTGGTTGAGCTGACGCCACTTGGTACTCTTGTCGCTGCCCATGTCTCTGAGCAAGGCGTTGACCTTGGTCCGGCTTTCCTCGGTGACTGTTTGCCCCCAAGGCTTGCCAACCCAATGCGCTCGACCAATGGTGAGCAGTTCTTGGTTGGCAAATGCGGCGTCTTCAATGAACCCATTCTCGTCCATCACGAGCACCACGTCAGAGGTGGTGGTGATTAAATTAGAAATGACATTCGCATCCAAGTGCCCTAAGAGACTTTGTGCATTTCCAAATCGCCCGAGCGATTGCTCTGACGCTGTTTGAAAACTGGTGTTCATAGGGGGGGTGCTTTAAAAGTTAAGTTGAATGGATTAGGCGTTGGCTTGAATGTACTTTTGGACCAAATCTGGCGCTAAGTTAGCATCCTGGACAAACAGGTCTGCACCGACTTGGCTGACCATTTCATGGTTGGCAGCAAAATAGGGACCACCCACAATGATGCACAGCTTGTTAGGGCTGACTGTTTGACGAATGGCTGAAATGCAATCTTTCAGGCGGTTAAAACCTAGGCCTGTTGCCAGTGAAAATCCCACGGCATCGTAGCGTTTGGCCTTGACCAAGAGGGCTGGATTGTCGGCGGCAGCAAAAGTGCCCCCATCGACTGCCCAACCATCGCGTTGGAAAAATTCGGCCACCATGGCCAAGCCCAAGGTGTGCTGATCGCCGGGCGATGGCATCAGCAAAATGGTCAAGCCATTGGGCACGTATTGTTTGTGCAACTCACTCATGGAGGGCAAAACGTGCAAAATTTTGTGCAGTTCGGCCAAGCCAAGGGTGACCTCGGTGAAGTCGCGTTCGTCATCTTCCCAAAGCTCGCCCAATTGCCTGGCAGCAGGGGCCAACAGGTTTAAAAAGATGGATTCGATGCTCACGCCCTTGCCGCGGGCTTCATCTATCCATTCAAGGCCTTCAGCTTGCCGACCTTCTAGCAAAAGATCGACAAAGTGAGTCACATCCGTGGGGGTGATGCTATAGGGCATGACTAAGTTGGGCATGGCACATTCAGTCGGCGTGCGGTGGGCCATCATCAAGCGTGGAATGATTTCATTTTGAATGGTGCGCGCCAGAACGGCCACAGTAGAGGTGGACGAGGACGCCGTGATGGGCGCACTGCCGGGCGTGCCATCAAACCGGCTGTTGGCGGGGGCGCCGAAACCGCGCCAATGCCCTGCCTCACTGTTTTCAGGGAAATGGGAGCCTTCCGCTCTTTGGCCATTGCTCTGATTTGAATTGTCCATTCTGGTCTCCTGCTTGGTGAAAGAACTTAGCACGGCAGCGTGTTCTTTTTGGTTGACACCTTTTTATGCGCTGAATGGACTTTGGTCAAAGCTTATTTTTATCCCACTATGGCAGTAGGGTATTAAATATCTGTAACTAAGTGTTTACGTCAATCTAAGTTGACAAGTTGCAAAGGAGCGAATAAATTGGCGACATGGCTGAAAAATTATCAACATCTAATAGTGAGAACGAAACTGGGGCGAAGGCGCGTCGACCGCTTTACACCCCGGAAGAAAGGGTTCGCCGCGACAAAACGTACTGGACTTTTGTCCAAGGTTTGTTGGCGCCTATCCAGTTCTTCATATTTTTGGGCAGTCTTTATTTTGTTTTGCGGTATTTGTTCACTGGCGAGGGCTTAGACACTGCCAATGAGAGCGTGGTGGTTAAAACCTTGACGCTTTACACCATCATGATCACAGGCTGCATTTGGGAGAAGGTGGTGTTTGGGCGCTATTTGTTTGCCCCTTCCTTCTATTGGGAAGATGTTTTCAGCATGCTGGTACTGGCCCTTCACACGGCCTATTTGTACGCCATGTACACCCAAAAATTGCAGGGTGTTGAGTTGATGTATTTGGCCTTGGCAGCTTATGCAACGTACATTGTCAATGCAGGCCAATTCATCCTTAAGTTGCGTGCAGCACGTTTGGACCAAGAAGCCAAATTGCGCGAAACAGCGGCGGCCCAGCGTCAAGGATTTCAGGGGGTGCCCGCATGAGCGTGGTGAGCTTTCCTGTGCCTGTGAAAACAGTGGGCGGTTGCAGCGATGCACCCGTGTTGCGCGAACGCGGCCAACACGAAGTTTTCTGTGGCTTAACGGGCATCATTTGGTTGCACCGAAAAATTCAAGATGCGTTCTTCTTGGTGGTGGGCTCACGCACTTGCGCACACCTGATTCAGTCGGCTGCAGGCGTGATGATTTTTGCAGAGCCCCGCTTTGCTACTGCCATCATTGATGAGCGCGATTTGGCGGGCTTGTCCGATGCCAACACGGAGCTTGATCGGGTGGTCAACCAGTTGCTGGCGCGGCGTCCTGAAATCAAACTGCTTTTCTTGGTGGGTTCATGCCCTTCCGAAGTGATCAAACTTGATTTGTCGCGCGCTGCATCTAGGCTTTCTGCGCAGCATGCCTCGTCTGTGCGCGTGCTGAATTATTCGGGCAGTGGCATTGAAACAACCTTCACTCAAGGCGAGGATGCTTGCTTGGCATCGATGGTGCCAGGCCTGCCAACAGCCGCTGCCGATGCGGCTCAAGAGTTGGTCATTGTGGGCACGCTGGCCGATGTGGTGGAAGACCAGTTTGTTCGCATCCTGAATCACATGGGCATAGAGCGTGTGCGCTTTTTCCCACCCCGCCGTGCGGACGATCAAGTCGCCATCGGGCCTGGTACCCGCATGTTGTTGGCACAACCCTTTTTGGCTGACACCGCAAAGGCCTTGCAAGCGCGCGGTGCCAGTTTGTTGCCAGCACCCTTCCCGCTCGGCATTGAAGGCACCACAGCATGGTTGCAATCGGCAGCCACTGCATTTGAAGTTTCAAAAGAGCGCTTTGAAGCCGCAGTGGCAGCGCCAACAGCCAGAGCCGCAGCTTCCTTGTCACGTGCCAAGTTGCACTTGGAAGGCAAAAGCATTTTCTTCTTCCCTGACTCGCAACTTGAAATTCCTCTGGCGCGCTTTTTAGCGCGCGAACTGGGTATGAAATTGTTGGAAGTGGGCACGCCTTATTTGCACCGTCAGCACATGGCCATGGAGTTGGCCATGTTGCCTGAGGGCACCTTCTTATC
>CAIODE010000477.1 GCA_903856875.1 uncultured Burkholderiales bacterium | reverse complement strand
ACGCGCTGCGCGGTTATAGCCAATCTTCAAGTGACGCTGCACCAGAGAAATACTGGCCTTCCGATTTTTTAACACCACTTCAACGGCTTGGTCATACATGGGATCTTTTTCAACATCGCCACTGTCGCCATAGCCAGTGTCTTCGCCATCGGTGGTGCCACCTTCCAGCACGCCTTCGATGTAATCAGGCTCGCCTTGCGTTTTCAAATAGCTCACCACACGGTGAACTTCTTCGTCACTCACAAAGGCGCCATGAACTCGAATGGGAAAGCCCGTGCCAGAAGGCATGTAAAGCATGTCACCCATGCCCAGCAAAGCCTCAGCACCCATTTGGTCTAGGATGGTTCGGCTGTCAATTTTGCTGGAGACTTGGAAGGCAATGCGTGTGGGAATATTGGCCTTGATCAAGCCTGTGATCACATCGACACTGGGGCGCTGCGTGGCCAAGATCAAGTGAATGCCAGCAGCCCGCGCCTTTTGCGCCAAACGTGCAATGAGTTCTTCAATTTTTTTACCCACCACCATCATGAGGTCGGCCAACTCATCAATCACAACCACAATGTGCGGCAAGCGCTTCAGTGGTTCTGGATCATCGGGTGTGAGGCTGAAGGGGTTCAAAATAAATTCTTCGCGCTCGGTTGCGTCGTCAATCTTGGTGTTGTAACCCGCCAAGTTGCGAACGCCCATTTTGCTCATCAGCTTGTAGCGGCGCTCCATTTCGCCCACACACCAGTTCAGGCCATGTGCGGCTTGCCGCATGTCGGTCACCACGGGTGCTAGCAGATGCGGAATACCTTCGTACACAGACATTTCCAACATCTTGGGATCGATCATGAGAAGTCGAACATCGCGCGCTTCGGCTTTGTAGAGCAAAGACAAAATCATGGCATTGATACCCACCGACTTGCCAGAGCCCGTGGTACCTGCCACCAAAACGTGAGGCATTTTGGCCAGATCAACCACCACAGGGTTGCCCACAATGTCCTTGCCCAAGCCCATGGTGAGCATTGACTTGGCTTCGTTGTAGACCTGCGAGCCTAAAATTTCACTGAGCTTGATGGACTGGCGTTTGGCATTGGGCAATTCCAAGGCCATGTAGTTTTTGCCTGGAATGGTTTCCACCACTCGAATGGAAATGAGGCTGAGGGAACGCGCCAAGTCTTTGGCCAAATTGACCACTTGCGATCCTTTGACGCCTGTCGCAGGTTCAATTTCATAACGCGTAATCACAGGCCCGGGTGCTGCGGCCACCACACGCACTTCAACACCAAAATCTTTCAGGCGTTTTTCAATCATGCGACTGGTCATCTCAAGCGTTTCTGGCGCTACACCCTCTTGTCTGAGGGTCAAACTGTCGAGCAAATCAACCTGCGGTAATTTGCTGTCAGGCAATTCATTGAACAAGGGCTTCTGGCGCTCTTTCACTACACGCTCGCTGCGCGGCACGGCTGTTACGGGGGCTTCAATGACCATGGGTGCAACAGGCTCAGCGAACACTGGCGCAGACACGCCTGCCGCGGCAAACAAAGGCTTCTCATCAAACTCGTTGCCAAAGGGGTGCAGTTGAGGTTCCGCAGGCAACTTAGACTGAAGCTGTTCGCGTTCACGCAAAGCTTGTTGACCCATTGCCAAATCTTCTTCCATTTCACGCTTAACTTGACGCGATTGCATCAAGCCATCGATCTTGCCGCCCAATGACTCACACACTTGACCCCAAGAAAAACCAAAGGCCCATCCCATCCCCATAGCGACGCACACAATTTCTATCAAGCTAGAGCCATTGAAGCCCAACCATTTCAATGAAAAATGTCCAACGGCATAACCTAAAGCGCCACCGCTGGTGCCCGGCAAGATTGCGTCCCAACGCGTGAGGCGCGCCCATTCGAGCGCACTGCTGGACGACATGAGGACAAACAAGCCGACCCAAAAAATCAAACGGGTTTTCCAATTGGATTCCGACTCATTGTCGGAGCTTGGGGGAGTGGCTTCACCCGTTCTTAACCATTCGGCCCAAGCGATCAGCCAAAAGCGACCCAAGATGGCCACCAACCACCACGCAGAATAGCCAAAGCAAAAATACATGCCATCAGCCAACCAAGCACCGACCAAACCCATCCAGTTAACCACGCTGCCACCCAAGCCGGAACCCGACCAAGATGGATCTTTGGGACTGAAACTGAACATGGCCAAGGCCAATAAAATGAGGACAGCAGCACCCAAGAAAAGAACGATTTCCTGAGTGAAGCGCATCAAGCCAACGCCTTCATTGAGGACTCGGGGTGAGTCTGCTTCGGGGCTGGCGCTTGGGTTGGTAAGGGTGCGAAGTGAATAGGTCATGGTCTTACCCTCAAGCTTACCCGATAGACCCCCCCAAACAGGTGTTTCACAAGCTTCTTACAATGGGGGTTTAGCGTTAACCCGAATTCCGCAAGATTGCCCATCATGTCCAACACCGTTACCACCCAACATGCCCAAGTTTTAATTTTGGGCTCTGGCCCTGCAGGCTATACGGCAGCCGTTTATGCGGCCCGTGCCAACCTCAAGCCATTGCTCATTACCGGCATTGCCCAAGGCGGCCAACTGATGACAACCACCGAGGTTGACAACTGGCCGGCAGACGTTCATGGCGTGCAAGGCCCCGAACTGATGCAACGCTTTTTGGAGCATGCCGAGCGCTTCAATACGCAAATTGTGTTTGATCACATCAACAAGGTCGATTTCAGCAAACGCCCTTTCACTTTGACGGGCGACAGCGGTGTTTACACCTGCGATTCCCTGATCATTGCCACGGGAGCCTCTGCCAAATACCTTGGCATTGACTCTGAAACGGCCTTCATGGGACGTGGCGTGTCCGGTTGCGCCACCTGCGATGGTTTCTTTTACAAGGAGCAAGTTTGCTGCGTGGTGGGCGGTGGCAATACGGCTGTCGAAGAAGCTCTGTACTTGTCCAACATTGCCAGCAAGGTCTACCTCGTTCACCGCCGCGACAAATTCAAAGCCGAGCCTATCTTGGTGGACAAGCTCATGGACAAAGTGGCCGCTGGCAAGATTGTTTT
>CAIODE010000476.1 GCA_903856875.1 uncultured Burkholderiales bacterium | reverse complement strand
GGCCACACCGCTTTGAAGTCAGGCCAAAGCAGCGCATTTTCCAAGCTGCCCAATGCCGGCAAGGAGTGTGAGCGAGCCCACCACAAAGCAGAGAAGAAAGCGCCGAAGAACATCACTTCAGAGAAGATGAACCAAGTCATGCTCCAGCGGTATGACAAGTCAATCTTGCGACCAAACTGTCCAGTTTCGCTTTCGTGGATGGCTTCACTGAACCATTGAAACAGCACTACCAAAAACCAAATCAAACCGGCGAACAGAGAATATTTGCCCCACTCTACGCCATTGATCCATTGGCCTGCGCCCAAGATCAACAAGAACAAACCAAACGCAGCCATGGCCGGATGGCGCGATGGATTGGGCACATAGTAGTAAGGCGTTATGCCGTTAGATGCTGAACTCATACTTGCTCCTGCTCTCTCTTAAACCGAATTTGTCTTCAAAACTAAATTACAAAGTGATGGGCTGAGCCACCACCCAATTGACCAAGGCGATTAAGCCCAATACAAAAATCAGTGCCAACGAAATACCAACCACCAACACATGG
Organism: uncultured Burkholderiales bacterium; assembly: GCA_903856875.1. Lineage (GTDB taxonomy): Bacteria > Pseudomonadota > Gammaproteobacteria > Burkholderiales > Burkholderiaceae_C > Limnohabitans_A. The sequence goes on along the minus strand of CAIODE010000476.1, from coordinate 4,794 downwards.
AAGGGGTTGAGTTTTGCCATGTCTTCTTGGCCGGCACTGTTTTTTCGAATACCGATGAAAGACCAAAGCACTGCTTGCACGGCCCGAAAAAATGAAATTTCTTTTCCGCTCATGAACCTACCTTCGTGGAAACCAATTCGGCAGGGATTGCAGCCACAGGCGTTGAGCCTGGCGCTGGCGGTGTTTTGCCACCCACTTCAAAGAAGGTGTATGACAAAGTAATGGTGGTGACATCTTTGGACAATTTGGGATCAATCACAAAGACCACAGGCCATTGTTTTTTCTCACCAGCTTCCAAGGTGTACTGATTGAAGCAAAAGCATTCTATCTTGTTGAAATGAGGCGCTGCCTGATTGGGTGCATAGCTTGGAATAGCTTGTGCTGCCATGCGGCGGTTTTGTACGTTTTGGAATTCGTACATCACGGTGGACAACTCACCTGGATGCACTTGAATAGAACGTTGCGCTGGTTTGAAGTCCCAAGGACCACGCGAGTTGGCATCAAACTCTACAGTGATGGTTCGCGAGTAATCTATCTGCGAATTACCCGGCTGAGAGGCATCCTTGCCTGCTAAACCATTGCCTGGCACCTGACGTTCTGCGAGTGACAGAATGTTGATGCCCGTCATCTCGCAAATGTGTTTGTAGATGGGAATAAGCGCGTACCCAAAGGCAAACATGCAGACCGCAACCACAGCCAACTTGCTCACCATTTTGATGTTTTCGCGGTAAAGGCTCATACTGCTGATAAATTGAAAATGATTGTGCTTACCTTGAGGTAAGCACAATCATTTTGACCATGAAGCCCACAAAGAAAACCACAGCCACTGAGGCCAAGATGAGGCCTAAGCGGGTGTTGCTTTTCTTTTGTTCAGCAGAAGTAGCCATGATGCTTCAATGCCCCATTAACCAATCACGCGGGTAGCGGTAGCATCCAGCTTGGGTGGGTTTTCAAAGGTGTGGAAAGGTGCAGGAGAAGGAACTTCCCACTCCAAGCCTTCTGCGGCTTCCCATGGTTTTTGGGCTGCTTTTTCGCCTTGACCGCGCATGCAAGGCAAGACTACGAACAAGAAGAAATAAACCTGTGCAAAACCGAAGAAGAACGCACCCACAGAAGCAAGGGCGTTGAAATCGGCAAACTGCATGGGGTAGTCAGCATAGCGACGTGGCATACCGGCCAAGCCCAAGAAGTGCATGGGGAAGAAAGTGATGTTGAAGGAAATGAGTGACCACCAGAAGTGGACTTTGCCGCGGCCTTCGTTGTACATCACGCCGGTCCACTTAGGCAGCCAATAGTAAGCACCCGAGAACATGGCAAACAAAGAACCTGCCACCAACACATAGTGGAAGTGGGCCACCACGTAATAGGTGTCTTGCAACTGAATGTCGATTGGCGCCATGGCCAAAATCAAACCCGTAAAGCCGCCCATGGTGAACACAAAGATGAACCCAATGGCAAACAACATAGGTGTTTCAAAGGTCATGGAGCCGCGCCACATGGTAGCAATCCAGTTGAAAATTTTCACAGCAGTAGGCACTGCAATCAACATGGTCGCGTACATGAAGAACAACTGGCCCGTAACCGGCATGCCGGTTGTGAACATGTGGTGAGCCCACACAATGAAAGACAGAATAGCAATAGAAGAGGTGGCGTACACCATGGAGGCATAACCAAACAACCTCTTGCGTGAAAACGCTGGAACCACTTGGCTGATGATGCCGAAGGCCGGCAAGATCATGATGTACACCTCGGGGTGACCGAAGAACCAGAAAATGTGTTGGTACATGACGGGATCGCCGCCGCCAGCTGGGTTGAAGAAGCTGGTACCGAAGTGACGGTCAGTGAGCGTCATGGTGATGGCACCAGCCAACACAGGCATGACCGCGATCAACAAGTAAGCTGTAATGAGCCATGTCCATGCAAACATGGGCATCTTCATGAGCGTCATGCCAGGGGCACGCATGTTCAGAATGGTCACGATGATGTTGATGGAGCCCATGATGGAAGAAGCGCCCAAAATATGCAAGGCAAAAATACCGGCGTCCATGGACGGGCCCATTTGCAATGTCAAAGGAGCGTACAAAGTCCAACCCGCAGCAGGAGCGCCACCGGGCATGAAGAACGAACCGGCCAACATGGTGGCCGCTGGAATCATGAGCCAGAAGCTGAAGTTGTTCATGCGCGCAAAGGCCATATCGGCCGCGCCAATTTGCAAAGGGATCATCCAGTTTGCAAAGCCCACAAAGGCCGGCATGATGGCACCGAACACCATGATGATGCCGTGCATGGTGGTGAATTGGTTGAATAACTCAGGATTGACCAATTGCAAACCGGGCTGGAACAACTCAGCCCGAATGAGCAGCGCCAAAATACCGCCAATCATGAGCATGGTGAAGCTGAACAACAAATACAAAGTACCAATGTCTTTGTGATTGGTAGCAAACACCCAACGGCGCCAGCCTTCTGGGGAACCGTGGTGATCGTGGCTGTGGTCGTCGTGACCCTGGGCGTGATCGTGAGGATGGAGAACTGCGCTCATCTTGAATTCCTTTAAATACTGTTCAAGGTACTTGATTACTTGCGAGCGGCCAGCACATCGGCTGGTTGCACCACTTGCCCAGTCTTGTTAGACCAATTGTTTTTAGTGAAAGTAATAACGGCTGCAATTTCGGTGTCAGACAACTGCTTCCATGCAGGCATGGTTTGGTTGTTTTGGCCGTTTAACAAAACCATGATTTGTTTGGTTCTGTCAGCGTCGAGCACAACAGCAGCGCCATCTAGCGGCTTGATAGGGCCAGCGCCCTTGCCTGTGGCTTGGTGGCAAGCGGCACAGTTGGCGGCGTACACTTTTTCACCACGCTTGAGTGAGTCTTCCAAAGCCCAAACTTTGCTTGGGTCATCGGCCTTGGCAGCCATTTTCTTTTTCTCAGCATCGACCCATTTTGTGTAGTCTTCAGCAGATACAACCTTCACATGAATAGGCATATAAGCGTGCTCTTTGCCGCACAACTCTTGACACTGACCGTGGAAATCGCCCACACGTTCGGCACGGAACCAAGTGTCACGAACGAAGCCAGGAATGGCGTCTTGCTTGATGCCCAATGAAGGCACAGCAAATGCGTGAATCACGTCGTTGGCAGTGGTGATGACGCGGACTTTTTTGCCCACAGGCACCACCAAGGCGTTGTCGACTTTCAAGAGATAGTCGTCGCCCGCAGGCTTGCCTGCGTTGGACATTTCGCGGTGTGCATTGTCCAAGGTGGAAATGAAGCCAATGCCCTCACCTTCACCTTTGATGTAGTCGTAGCCCCATTTCCACTGATAGCCAGTGGCCTTAACGGTCAGGTCGGCATTGGTGGTGTCTTTGGAGGCCACCAACACTTTGGTGGCTGGCAAAGCCATCAAAATCACGATGATGAAGGGCACGATGGTCCAAATGATTTCAACCGTCATGGACTCATGAAACGCAGCGGGCTTGTGACCCACTGATTTGCGGTGCTTCCAAATGGAATAGAACATGACAGCGAACACAGCCACAAATATGACTGTGCACAAGACCATCATAAAAACATGAAGGGAGTGCTGTTCTTCGGCAATTTTGGTGGCCGCGGGGTGAAAATCCAATTGATTGACAGCTGGGCCGCCTGGCAAATCGTTCACGGCATAGGCTGCAGTTGCAGCCCATGCGCCAGCCCAAATACCTGCTTTGCTGAGCAAAGAGGACAATGTTTTGGAAATACGCTTCATAGTTTTCACTAACTTCCAAGTTTCAAACGAAACCACTACAGTTACAAAAGGGGAACTCTCAGTGTCACACCCTTGACAGCTCAAAAAGCATCAGTCATTCGGGTTAACGCGAGGAATTTTAACCGAGTTGGAGGCCTACTTTGAGCTTTATCAAACTTGAACTTATTTCTTTTGCGGATTTCGAAGCATTTGACGCATGTCATTCAAGTCAATTTCACTTTGTGAACTGACTTTGATGCGCGCTTGTGGTTTGAGTGCATGGCCATAAACCACCTCGAAAGTGAGCGCCAATCGGCCTTCCGAGTCTTTTTGCGCCAATGACAAAAGGGCATGCTGCAAATCTTTGTACCAATTTTTGCCACGCAATCCCTCAAACCTGCTGACGTGAAAATTACGCCCTAACTTACGCAAATCTTCAACAAGCTTTTCTGAATTGACATAGGTCAAGGTGATTTTTTCCATGTCCATCACAGGTTCTGCAAAGCCTGCATGCACCAACATGTCGCCCCAGTCATGCATGTCAGTGAATTCATGCGAAGGCATGGGCCAGCCATTGCGCGCATAAACCGTTCTTAATTCTTGCAGGGTGTCGGGGCCTAAACATGAAAACATCAAGAAACCATCAACGGCCAACACACGATGCCAATCGGCTAACAAGGCTTGTGGGTCTGCAGCTTGGTGAAGCAGCATATTGGCCCACACCATGTCCATGCTGTGAGGCTTCAAAGGCGCAGTTTTTAATTTCGATTGGAACCAAGTCGATGGCTGCCACCAAGGCGCTGCTAAATTGGCTTGAACCCATTCCATTTCGCCCTGTCGATCAGCCAACAAATGGCCGATGGCTTGGGGGTAGCGCTTTTTTAGCATGGCCAAAACATTCAGACCTGAACGAAGCGGGTTCCAACACACCCAAGACTTGGGTTGCAAACGAATGAACTCAAGTCTTTCCTCCATTCGCCTTGCGACTTCTTCGTGTAGCCAAGGGGAAGTCACGCTGCTAGCTTTGTAGGGCTTGGGGCCCAAGGCCAAAGTCGCCCATCTGCGGGC
>CAIODE010000475.1 GCA_903856875.1 uncultured Burkholderiales bacterium | reverse complement strand
GGTTTAGGTCAAGCTCCCCTGATTAACGACTCTTTCTTCTTTCAATAAACACTCTGAGTCGGGTAGCGTGTTTACGATTTGTTGGGGTCAGAGCAAATTTACTTCGTAAATCTTGATCTGACCCTCAAAATTCTTAGGTAAGTCTTTAAAACCCCTAGGGGTTTTTGACTTAGGTTTTTTCGACTTGACCAAACTCAAGCTCTACGGGCGTTGATCTACCAAAGATAGTGACAGCCACGCGCATTTTATTTTTATCGTAATTGACTTCTTCCACCGTGCCATTGAAGTCCGTGAACGGGCCTTCTTTGACTCGGACGTATTCGCCCACTTCGAACTCCACCTTGTGGCGGGGCTTTTCAGTGCCTTCTTGCATTTGGTTGACGATCTTGCGAACGTCTTCTTCAGAAATAGGGGCAGGACGGTTTTTGGCACCACCCACAAAGCCAGTGACTTTGTTGGTGTGCTTGACCAAGTGCCATGTGAGATCGTCCATGACCATCTCGACCAGCACGTAGCCAGGGAAAAACTTGCGCTCGGTGGTGCGCTTTTGGCCATTTTTCATCTCAACCACTTCTTCAGTGGGAACCAGAATGCGACCAAATTTGCTTTGCATTTCTGCACGCTGAATGCGCTCAATGATGTTGCGCTCAACAGCCTTTTCCATGCCCGAATAAGCATGGACCACGTACCACTTCAAATCGGGGTTGGTCGATTCGCCTGCTTTGGGCGCGTTGTCAACAGCATCAGTCATTATTTTTTCCACCCCAAGATCAGATCGTAGAAAACCCACTCGAGCGTTTTGTCGGTGAGCCACAAAAACAGCGCCATGACAACCACGAATACAAAAACGTATGCCGTGATTTGCATGGCTTCTTTGCGCTCAGGCCAAACGACTTTCTTAACTTCACGCACGGCATCTTGACCGAACGACACAAATTGCTTGCCTGTATCTGAGATCAAAAAGACCACCACAGCCACAACCAAGCCAGCGATCAATGCACCCCATTGGGCCAAAGCGCCTTGCTTAGAAAGCATGTAGAAAGAGGCCAAAGATGCCACCACCAAAGAAATGGCCAAGCCAAGCTTGAGCTTGTCAGCAGTGGAACCTACGGTATGAACTTCAGAACTTGCCATATTGGCTTACAGACCTTTTTAGGCTCTTTCGAGCCCTACAAAATTACCTTGTCTTTTAGACGCCGAAGCCCGCCAGGTGATGGCGGGCTTGTTTTGCTCACCCTTATCAGGTGGCAGGGGCAGTAGGAATCGAACCTACAACCTTCGGTTTTGGAGACCGACGCTCTGCCAATTGAGCTATACCCCTTCAGCGTTTTAAAAGACGCAAATTAAGCGAGGATTTTGGCAACAACGCCAGCGCCCACAGTGCGGCCGCCTTCGCGAATCGCAAAACGCAAACCTTCTTCCATGGCAATCGGGTTGATCAACTTCACAGTGATCGACACGTTGTCGCCTGGCATCACCATCTCTTTGCCTTCTGGCAATTCAATGGCACCTGTTACGTCCGTCGTGCGGAAGTAAAACTGAGGGCGGTAGTTGTTGAAGAACGGTGTGTGACGACCGCCTTCGTCTTTCGACAAAACATAGATCTCGCCCGTGAAGTGCGTGTGCGGCTTGATCGAGCCGGGCTTGCACAGCACTTGGCCGCGCTGCACGTCTTCGCGCTTGGTGCCGCGCAGCAAAATACCCACGTTGTCACCCGCTTGGCCCTGGTCCAGCAACTTCCTGAACATCTCAACGCCTGTGCAGGTGGTTTTCTGTGTGTCAGCAATACCCACAATCTCAATCTCTTCGCCCACCTTGACAATGCCGCGCTCGATACGGCCCGTCACCACGGTGCCGCGGCCTGAGATGGAGAACACGTCTTCCACAGGCATCAAGAAAGCACCGTCAACGGCGCGATCTGGCGTAGGAATGTAGTTGTCCAAAGCGTCGGCCAACTTCATGATGGCCTCTTCGCCCAAAGGACCCTTGTCGCCTTCCAAGGCCAGCTTGGCTGAGCCGTGGATGATGGGCGTGTTGTCGCCTGGGAACTCATACTTGTCTAGGAGCTCACGCACCTCCATCTCCACCAACTCGAGCAACTCGGCGTCGTCCACCATGTCGCACTTGTTCAAGAAAACGATGATGTAAGGCACGCCAACCTGACGAGCCAGCAAAATGTGCTCGCGCGTTTGGGGCATGGGGCCGTCAGCAGCGGAGCACACAAGAATAGCGCCGTCCATCTGAGCCGCACCAGTGATCATGTTCTTCACATAGTCGGCGTGGCCTGGGCAGTCAACGTGTGCGTAGTGACGATTGGCCGTCTCGTACTCAACGTGGGCTGTGTTAATCGTGATGCCGCGGGCCTTCTCTTCAGGCGCTGCGTCAATTTGGTCGTACGCTTTTGCAGAACCACCAAACTTGGCCGCCAACACCGTGGTGATAGCCGCTGTTAAAGTTGTTTTGCCGTGGTCAACGTGACCAATCGTGCCAACGTTGACGTGCGGTTTTGTCCGCTCAAATTTCTCTTTTGCCATTTCAATTCTCCAAAGAACAATGCCCGTGTTGTGGTTTTATGTTTGCATCCAATTGCTTGTTCACACCGCACGGGGACAGCGTGGCACTGGATCGCAGACAGGTTTTCTATCTAGTCAGTTGAGGACAGAGCAAACTGCTACGCAGCTTGATCAGTCCCGCAATTCATTTATACGGTTGGGGACAGAGCAAACTGCTGCGCAATTTGATCAGTCCCGCAAGTTATTTATTTTGCCCTCGAAGCCACAATAGCCTCAGCAACGTTACGGGGAGCTTCAGCGTAGTGCTTGAATTCCATCGTGTACGTGGCGCGGCCTTGTGACATCGAGCGCAATGTGGTGGAGTAGCCGAACATTTCTGACAATGGCACTTCAGCTTTAATGGCTTTGCCACCGCCGATCATGTCGTCCATGCCCTGCACCATGCCGCGACGTGAGGACAAGTCGCCCATCACGTTACCGGCGTAGTCTTCAGGTGTTTCAACTTCAACAGCCATCATGGGTTCCAAGATGACGGGGCTGGCTTTGCGGCAACCGTCTTTGAAACCAAAGATGGCGGCCATTTTGAAAGCCATTTCGTTGGAGTCAACGTCGTGGTAGGAGCCGAAGTGCAATGTGACTTTGACGTCAACAACAGGGTAGCCCGCCAACACGCCCTGGCTCAAAGCTTCGATCACGCCTTTTTCTACGGCAGGGATGTATTCACGAGGAACCACACCGCCCTTGATGGCGTCAACAAATTCAAAACCTTTGCCGGCTTCTTGGGGCTCGACCTTCAAGACCACGTGACCGTATTGACCTTTACCGCCAGACTGACGAACGAACTTGCCTTCGGCTTCTTCAACCGTCTTGCGAATGGTTTCGCGGTAAGCCACTTGGGGCTTGCCCACGTTGGCTTCAACGCCAAATTCACGCTTCATGCGGTCAACAATAATTTCCAGGTGCAACTCACCTTGACCACCAATGATGGTCTGGCCAGATTCTTCGTCGGTTTGAACGCGGAAAGAAGGATCTTCTGCAGCCAAACGTGACAGCGCCATGCCCATTTTTTCTTGGTCGGCTTTGGTCTTGGGTTCGACAGCCTGACGAATCACGGAGTCGGGGAACACCATGCGTTCCAAAGTGATGACCGCATTGGGATCGCACAATGTTTCGCCAGTAGTGACGTCTTTCAAGCCCACGCAAGCAGCGATGTCGCCAGCGCGGATTTCGTCGACTTCTTCACGGTTATTGGCGTGCATCTGCACGATACGGCCGATACGCTCTTTCTTGCCGCGCACCGCGTTGTAAACGGTGTCGCCTTTTTTCAGAACGCCAGAGTAAACGCGCACGAAGGTGAGTTGGCCCACGAAGGGGTCGGTCATCAGTTTGAATGCCAAGGCAGCGAATTTCTCGTTGTCGTCGGCCTTGCGTGTGATTTCTTTTTCGTCTTCGTCGAAACCTTTAATGGCTTTCACGTCCAATGGCGAAGGCATCAGGTCCAAGACCGCGTCGAGCATGCGCTGAACGCCTTTGTTCTTGAAGGCGGTGCCGCACAACATGGGCTGAATTTCGCTGTTGATGGTGCGCATGCGCAAACCAGCCGTGATTTCATCTTCCGTCAAGTCACCTTCTTCAAGGTACTTGTTCATGAGTTCTTCATTGGCTTCCGCAGCAGCTTCCACCATTTTCTCGCGCCACTCTTTGGCCAATTCGACCAAGTTGGCGGGGATTTCTTCGAAGGTGAACTTCATGCCCTGAGATGCTTCGTCCCAGATGATGGCTTTCATTTTGCGAAGGTCAACCACGCCGGTGAAGTTTTCTTCAGCGCCGATGGGGATCACGATAGGCACTGGGTTGGCCTTGAGGCGCAACTTCATTTGCTCAACGACTTTGAAGAAGTTGGCACCCGTGCGGTCCATCTTGTTCACAAAGGCCAAACGTGGCACTTTGTACTTGTTAGCCTGACGCCACACAGTTTCAGACTGTGGTTGCACGCCGCCCACTGCACAGTAAACCATGCAAG
>CAIODE010000474.1 GCA_903856875.1 uncultured Burkholderiales bacterium | reverse complement strand
TGAACCACGTCGGGGCAGTTGTGGCAGGACAAAGACATGTAAACCTCAAAGTTGAAATCACCGTCCAACGCCTTGATGGCATCCAGCACTTCTTGCTCGACTTTAGGAGGATGACCACCGGTCCACAGCAAGGCCAAAACCAAAGAAGTGAACTCATGGCCTAAAGGCAATCCGGCAAAACGAACGCCTTGTGTTTCACCATCGCGGACCACCACAAAAGAAGGCGTGCGTGCATCTTTACCCGATGTGTCCAAACTCACTTTTTCTGACAAACCCACAATGGTTTCCAGCAAGTTGCGCATCTCCATGCCAGTCTCGCTGTCGTCCAATGTGGCGATCAAGCGGATGGGGCTTCTCAGCATGCCCAAGTAGGTTTGCAATTGCGATTTGAGGGTGTCGTCTAACATGGTTTTTTTCCTAATGCAATTTCAAATTCAAGTCGATGCGCTGGACAGGCTTGCGCTCAACACCCTGTGATTCAGGGTGTTGAGCTTTTCAGTGATGTGTCGGTATTTAGATTTTGCCGACCAAGTCGAGTGATGGTGTCAAAGTCTTAGCGCCTTCTTTCCACTTGGCGGGGCAAACTTGACCTGGGTTAGCGGCTGTGTACTGGGCAGCAGTGAGCTTGCGCAATGTTTCAGACACGTCACGTGCGATCTCGTTGGAGTGCACTTCCATGGTCTTGATGGTGCCTTCTGGGTTGATGATGAAGGTGCCGCGCAAAGCCAAGCCTTCTTCAGCAATGTGCACGCCAAACGCGTTGGTAAGGGTGTGTGTCGGGTCGCCCACCAATGGGAACTTGGCCTTGCCCACGGCGGGTGAAGTCTCGTGCCACACTTTGTGTGAAAAGTGGGTGTCGGTGGTCACGATGTAAACCTCTGCACCTGCCTTTTGGAAGGCAGCGTAGTTGTCTGCAGCGTCTTCAATTTCTGTGGGGCAGTTGAAGGTAAAAGCTGCGGGCATGAAAATCAGAACAGACCACTTGCCTTTGAGGCTCGCGTCTGAAACTTCAATGAACTTGCCGTTATGGAAGGCTTGTGTTTTGAACGGCTGAACTTGCGTGTTGATGAGAGTCATGGTGTTACCTTGAAGATGGTTTAAAAAAATGCTTAATGAGAAAACTCATTGAGGCCTATCGTAAACCCTAATATCGACAACCCTGATTGGGATTACTTATGAGTTCGATAGTTTTCATTTGGGTCTGCCATGCATAATTGACGTTAACGTAACGTCAACTATCAAGGGGCAATCATGGACATCCAAGGCAAGGTTTTCATCGTGACGGGCGGCGCATCGGGCCTAGGCGAAGGCACAGCCCGCATGCTGGCGGCCCATGGCGGCAAAGTGGTCATTGCAGATATGCAGGCTGAAAAAGGCGAAGCCATTGCCAAAGAATTAAGCGGTGCTTTCGTCAAGTGCGACGTTAGCAATGAAGCCGACGGTCAAGCAGTGGTTGCCAAGGCTGTGTCGCTTGGCAAATTGGTGGGTTTGGTGAATTGTGCTGGCATCGCCCCTGCCGAAAAAACAGTGGGTAAAAATGGCGCTCATTCATTGGCCGTATTTAGCAAAACCATCAGCGTCAATTTGATAGGCAGCTTCAACATGATTCGCTTGGCCTCCGAGGCCATGTGCAAGAACGAACCCGAAGCCACAGGTGAACGCGGTGTGATGATTTCCACGGCCTCCGTGGCGGCCTATGATGGTCAAATTGGTCAGGCGGCTTATGCAGCTTCCAAGGGCGGTGTGGTGGGCATGACATTGCCCATTGCGCGCGATCTAGCACGCAACGGCATTCGCAACATGACCATTGCGCCCGGCATTTTTGGCACACCCATGGTGTTTGGCATGCCTCAAGAAGTACAAGATGCATTGGCTGCGGCTGTCCCCTTCCCTAGCCGACTTGGTACACCCAACGACTATGCCAAATTGGTCAAGCACATTTTGGAAAATGACATGCTCAATGGCGAAGTGATTCGTTTGGATGGTGCCATTAGGCTCGCTCCAAAGTAGGTCATACTATTTGCCATCTAACACCCTAAAAGCAACATGAAGTTTTTGAAGTTAAGCTGCATCCAAAGGATTGCAGTCTGGGTTTTTGGTTTCGGATTAAGCGCTTGCGCGTTACAGCCCAAGAACTTCAACTACGCCACACCCGATCAACCTAACGACCCAGTGGGTTATCAAGAAAAATCAGGCTGGGCCACCCAAGGTTTTGCAGTGGCTGCCGCCAACCCTTTGGCCACCGATGCGGGTTACCAAATTCTTTTAGCGGGTGGCTCTGCCATTGACGCGGCCATTGCGGTTCAAATGGTCTTAACTTTGGTTGAACCCCAGTCAAGTGGCATCGGTGGTGGTGCTTTTGTGATGCACCACGATGGCAAAAAAGTGGAGGCCTACGATGGACGTGAAACAGCCCCTTTGGCCGCTACAGGAAAACTTTTTTTAGATACACAAGGCACGCCTCTGTCCTTCATGGACGGCGTTGTCAGTGGCTTGTCGGTAGGCGTTCCTGGCACCCTCACAGTGCTTGAAATGGCGCACAAAGAACATGGCAAATTGCCTTGGGCCACATTGATTCAGCCCGTCATTCAGCTGGCAGAGGAAGGCTTCAAGCTCAGCCCTCGCTTGCATAGCGCGTTGTTGGCTGAAAATGATTTAATCAAGGATCCTGTCGCTGCAAGTTACTTTTACGATGCACAGGGCAAACCATTTCCCATCGGCCACATCCTGAAAAATCCAGAGTTGGCAGCGATCATGCGAGACATTGCAAAACGCGGCGCTCAAGCTCTAAAGGATGGCCCGGTCGCAGAAGCTGTGGTGCAAAAAGTTAGGCAACATCCCACACGCCCAGGCAGCATGACGCTTCAAGATTTGGGCAATTACAAAGCCAAAAAACGCGAACCTCTTTGCTTTGATCATTGGGTGCAAACGACTGGGAAAACTTATCAACTTTGCGGTTTCCCACCGCCCAGTTCGGGCACTTTGGCCATCGGGCAAATGCTGGGCATCTTAAACAACACCCCTGCAGGAAAAATGCAACTTGAGCAAGGTCTGCCATCAGCCGACTGGCTGCACTTTTTTACAGAAGCCGCTCGTTTGGCTTTTGCAGACCGTGGCCAATTTGTGGCAGACCCCGATTTCGTTCAAGCTCCTGGCGGTGATTGGCGAACGCTTTGGAACACCCACTATCTCAAAGAGCGCAGCAGTCTCATTGGCGCGCAAAGCATGAAGGTGGCACAACCTGGCAATCCAGCTGGAACAAAGACGGCCTTTGCACCCATGCCGGCTCAAGAGGAATATGGCACCAGCCACATTAGCGTGATTGACAAGCAAGGCAATGCTGTGGCCATGTCCACCACCATCGAGGCTGTATTTGGTTCTAGAAACATGGTCAATTCAGGCCAAGGCAGGCACGGTGGTTTCTTGCTGAACAATGAGCTAACCGATTTCAGTTTTGCACCTGCAGATGCCAAAGGAATGCCCATCGCCAATCGGGTTGAAGGTGGCAAACGGCCGCGCTCTTCCATGTCACCTACTTTGGTGTTTGAGAAAGACACAGGCCAATTAAAAATGACAGGCGGCAGCCCCGGTGGTGCCGTCATCATTAACTACACAACCAAGCTTTTGATTGGCACATTGCAATGGGGCTTGAACACTCAGCAGGCCATTAGCTTGCCCAACTTCAGCTCTCTGAATGGCCCCACTATTTTGGAAGAGAAACGCTTTCCTGAAAGCACCATCAAAGCCTTGCAGTCCAAGGGGCATGATGTGCGTGAAACGCCTTTACCAAGCGGCTTGCAGGCCATTGAGGTGACCCCCACAGGATTTTTTGGTGGTGCAGATCCACGGCGCGAGGGTGTGGTGATGGGGCCCAAACCGTAAAACCACCTCAACCAAGTCCTTCGAAAAAAAAGAGTCCTTCCCGCTAGGGATGGACTCTTTTTGTTAAGCGATAAGTTTTGTTAAATCAATACGTTTGACCCAGCTGACCCAAGATGGCTGGGTTTTCCAAGGTACTGATGTCTTGCGTAATCTCCTCGCCTTTGGCCAAGCTGCGCAACAAGCGGCGCATGATTTTGCCGGAACGAGTCTTAGGCAAGTTCTCGCCAAAGCGAATGTCTTTGGGCTTGGCAATGGGGCCAATTTCTTTGGCAATGTGATCGCGCAATTGTTTGGCAATGGCTTTACCTTCTTCACCTGTTGGCAACGGACGCTTCAGCACAACGAATGCACAGATGGCTTCGCCAGTGGTGTCATCAGGACGACCCACCACCGCAGCTTCAGCCACCAGCTCGGTACAACTGACCAGGGCAGATTCAATTTCCATGGTGCCCATGCGGTGGCCTGACACATTCAGCACATCATCAATTCGGCCTGTGATAGTGAAGTATCCAGATGCAGCATCGCGAATAGCACCATCGCCAGCCAAGTAATACTTGCCTTGGAAGTCGGCTGGGTAGTAGCTCTTCATGAAGCGATCGGGGTCACCCCAAATGGTGCGAATCATGGAAGGCCATGGGCGCTTGACCACCAAAATACCACCTTGGCCGTTGGGCATGTCTTTGCCTGTTTCGTCCACGATGGCGGCTTGAATGCCTGGGAAAGGCAAGGTGCAAGAACCAGGAACCATGGGTGTGACCCCAGGCAGCGGCGTAATCATGTGACCACCCGTTTCGGTTTGCCAGAAGGTGTCGACAATGGGGCAATTACCGCCGCCCACATGCTTGTGATACCACTCCCATGCTGCGGGGTTGATAGGCTCGCCCACAGAACCCAGCAAGCGTAAACTTGTCAGGTCATAGCTTTTTGGATGCACCTCATCTTTGGCCTCTGCTGCTTTGATCAATGAACGAATGGCTGTAGGCGCTGTGTAGAAAATAGAGACCTTGTGGTCTTGAATCATTTTCCAGAAACGACCAGCGTCAGGAAATGTAGGCACGCCCTCAAACACAATTTCCGTGCCGCCCAAGGCCAAGGGGCCATAGGTGATGTAGGTGTGACCTGTGACCCAACCGATGTCTGCCGTGCACCAGAACACGTCGTCTTGTTTCAAGTCGAAGGTCCATTTGGTGGTCAGGGCTGCGTGCAACAGATAGCCGCCGGTAGAGTGTTGAACGCCCTTGGGCTTGCCTGTAGAGCCAGAGGTGTAGAGCAAGAACAAGGGATGCTCAGCGCCCACCCATTCTGGCTCGCAAGTGCTGGCTTGCTTAGCAATCAAGTCGTGCATCCAGGTGTCGCGGCCTGCCGTCATGGCTACCTCAGAACCGCTGCGCTTAACCACCAACACATCTTTGATACTGCCGCAACCGCCCAATGCAATGGCGTCGTCCACAATGGATTTCAAAGGTAACTGCTTGCCGCCGCGAATTTGATGGTCGGCCGTGATGACGGCTTTGGCACCCGTGTCTTCAATGCGGTCACGCAATGACTGAGCTGAGAAACCACCGAACACCACGGAGTGCGGAGCGCCGATGCGGGCGCAGGCTTGCATGGCGGCCACACCATCAATGGACATGGAGATGTAGATGACGACGCGATCGCCTTTTTGGATGCCGAGGGATTTGAGGCCGTTGGCAATTTGGCAAGTTTTGGCCAGCAGTTCGCTGTAAGTGATGCGCGTGACTTCGCCGCCATCGGCTTCAAAGATCAAGGCAGTTTTGTTGCCAAGGCCTTTTTCAACGTTGCGATCTAAGCAGTTGTAGGAGGCATTCAGGGTGCCGTCTTCAAACCACTTGAAGAAAGGCGCATTGGATTCGTCCAAGACCTTGGTGAAGGGTGTTTTCCAAGAAATGAATTCTTTGGCCAGACGTGCCCAGTAGCCTTCGTAGTCGGCTTCAGCCTCTTTGCAAAGGGCTTGGTAAGCTGGCATGCCTGAAATGTGGGCATTTTTGACAAAATCAGCACTTGGCTGGTAAACGTTAGCACTCATTGAATGTCTCCTAGGGGAACTTGTTCGAATTGGTTGACGTGAATGTCGTGCCTAGCTCTTACAAAGCCCTGACTGACTTAAATCTTTCAATTTAGCCATAGATCCTTGATTGAGCCTCTTGGTGGGGCTTTAAAATATAACTCTCTGCGATTCAATCACCTCAATGGCCGAACAAAAACCCCCTCACCCCGAAGCTGCACCTCTGAAGCCGCTTCCCAAATTAATTTTCGCAAGCCGCTGGTTACAACTGCCCTTGTACCTGGGACTGATTGCAGCCCAGGCAGTTTATGTTTACCACTTTTGGGTCGAGCTGATTCACTTGCTTGAGGCGGTCTTTGGCAACCAAGCTGCCCTTCAAGCTTTGATCGATGGCATTGGCTACAAGGTCGAAGCGCCCATTAACAAGTTGAATGAGACCATCATCATGCTGGTGGTCTTGGCCCTCATCGATGTGG
>CAIODE010000473.1 GCA_903856875.1 uncultured Burkholderiales bacterium | reverse complement strand
GGGGCCCAAAAATGGCGGGTTTCAAAAGTTGGGATCTTAAACCTCTCAACTTTTGCTCTAAATCAGAGAAAAAACCCTTTAAAAACAAGGATGTCACAAAAACATACATTAATGTATGGAAAATATAGCAAAATAATGCGAAACCGAGTAGCCCTCCAAAACCCTCGGTCCTCTTGAAAGATCTTCATGTCTGAACTTGTTGTTAGAAAATTATTGGTTGACCTCACTACACCTTTTGAAAAGCGCTGGTGTGGTGGTGACGCTTTCAAGTCAGCGTTCTTCAATGCCTTGTCGATGAGCTTTCCTGTGGGCGAGCAATTCTTCATCGATTCAGTCCGTGAAGGCGCCAAGCAAATGGACGACGCCACACGGGAAAAATTTGCGGAGGAAGTGAAAGGCTTCATAGGACAAGAAGCCACGCACCGCCGTATTCACGCACTGTTCAATGGCCACCTAGAGATTCAAGGCTTTCAAAACAAAATTGCCGAGCGCTCTGCCAAGCGCATCAAAACCAATGCCCACCAAAACGTACGCCAACAATTGGCGGCTACAGCAGCGACCGAACACTTCACAGACATCTTTGCTGACTGGTTGTTAAGCCACTCTGAAGTTTTCGAAGGCACAGAGCCGCGTCTGAGAACCATGTGGCAATGGCACGCTGCCGAAGAAGCAGAGCACCGCTGCACGGCCTTTGATGTTTACAAAGCCTTAGGTGGCAATGAAGAATGGCGCATTCGCATTTTTCACTACGTGACCATGACCTTCATTGGCGATGTGATGCGTCAAACCGTTAACAACCTCTGGCACGATGGCAGCTTGTTCAAGATCAGCACTTGGAAAAGCGGCTACCAGTTGCTGCTCAGCAAAGACGGCTTGTTCAGAAGCAATGTAGGCCATTGGAAAGCCTACAAAAAAGCTGACTTCCATCCTGCACAGCAGAGCGACGTGCTGTCACAGCAATGGTTGCAAAGCAATACCAGCGCTTACAGCTTGGTGGGCCGCAACGCTTAAAAAATTCGAGTGGCAGACACTCGATAGCTGATTCAGTCCGCCTTGATGTTGCGAGATTGAATCAGGCTTTTCCAACGCGCAAATTCAGAGGCCTGATAGGCCGAGAATTGCTCTGGCGAGTTGGCCACAATTTCAAAACCCAACTCCAGCAATTTGGGCTTTACTTGCGGATCGTTCAACGCACTCACAACGGCCGCATGCAATTTGGCCTTGATGTCTGATGGCAATCCCTTGGGCGCTGCAACAGCTTGCCAAGAGTAAACATTGGCCTCTTTGATACCCAACTCTTCTAATGATGGCACATTGGGCAAAAGTGGTGAACGTTTGACACTGGTAATAGACAACGCACGCAGTTTGCCAGCCAAAATTTGGGGCATGGCCGTGTTGATGTTCATGAAAGAGCTGTCTATTTGTCCGCCAAGCAAATCAACCATGACAGGGCCACCGCCTTTGTAGGGCACATGAATGCCTGTGGTGTTGGTTTGTTGCCAGAACAACTCGGCCGTGAGGTGATCACTGCTGCCATTGCCAGAGGAGGCCATGGTGAATTTATTGGGATTGGCTTTGTGAAAGGCAATCACATCGTTCATTGACTTGTGAGGTGAACTTGCTGGTACCACCAAAACATTGGGCGCTTGAACCGCAATGGTGATGTAGTCAAAATCTTTAAGGGCATCGTAAGGGACCTTGGCCATCAAGTGCGGCGCAATGACAAAAGGGCCCAAAGAAGAAACAAACAAAGTATGGCCATCGGGTGCGGCACGCGTGACAAACCCCGCACCGATCGTACCTGTGGCACCGGCCTTGTTGTCAATGATGAAAGTGCCACCCAATTTCTCTTGCAACTTAGGAGCCAGAGCACGTGCAATCAAGTCGGTTGAGCCGCCAGGTGGAAAAGGCACCACCAGCGTAACTGTTTTATCAGGCCATGCCATGGCACTAGAGATGCAAACAGCAGATAACATCGCAGTCATTATTTTTTTCATCATGGCTCCTTTAAATTTATCTCACCGATCAAGTAATGGGTGCAGGATTGAACAACACCAAGGCGTTGTGTAATTTCCAATGCTCGGCCCAAGTTTTCTGGCCGCTGGCCACCTCTAACAACAACTTGAACAGCTCCCAACCGCCCTCTTCAATGGTGATCTCACCATCTGCCACTCGGCCTGCGTTCAGGTCCATCAAGTCGTGCCAGCGCTTTGCCAATTCTGTACGAGTGGCAATTTTCACAACCGGACATGCTTGCAAACCATAGGGTGTGCCTCTTCCCGTGGTGAAAACATGCAGGTTCATGCCCGCTGCCAATTGCAAGGTGCCACAAATGAAATCACTGGCAGGCGTAGCCGCAAAGACCAAGCCCTTTTGACTTGGCTTGAGTTTTTCACCAGGTGACAGCACATGTTGAATGGGCTGCGAACCACTTTTCACAATGGAGCCCATGGCCTTTTCCACAATGTTGGACAAGCCGCCGGCTTTGTTGCCAGGCGTGGTATTGGCACTGCGATCTGCGTGGCCTCTTTCCAAGTAGCGGTCGTACCAATCGAGTTCTCGCACAATGCTTTGCGCCACTTCAACGCTGCTGGCCCTGTGCGTCAGTTGTTCAACGGCATCACGCACTTCGGTGTTTTCACTGAACATGATGGTGGCGCCCGCGCGAACCAGCAAATCGGCCGCATAGCCTACAACGGGATTGGCGGTCACGCCAGAGAATGCATCGCTGCCACCACACTGCACACCCACCACCAACTCGCTGGCAGGCACCGTCTCACGGCGTCTGGCATTCAAACGAGCCAAGTGCGGCTTGGCGCCTTCCACAATGTGCTGCAACATGGACATGAAGCCCACATGCTGGTCGTCTTGCAAACAAATGGTGTCGGGACCGTCAGCAGCCGTTCGTTCATCGACCAAGGGGAAACTGCCAGGTGGCAACAAGCGCTGCGGTGGTAATTTTTCACAGCCTAAACTGACCACCAAAATTTCATTGCCAAAATTGGGATTGAGGCTGATGTTGCGCAACGTTCTGATGGGAATGATAGCGTCGGGCGCATCAATGGCCACACCACATCCGTAGGTGTGCTCAATGCCCACCACATCGTCGACATTGGGATAAAGTGGCAACAAATCTTGTTTTATTTTTTGGACAGCCAAGTCCACCACACCTGCCACGCATTGAACCGTGGTGGTGACTGCCAAAATATTGCGCGTACCAACCGAGCCGTCTGAGTTTCGATAGCCCTCAAACGTAAAACCTTCTAGCGCTTCGGCAGAAGGCGCATTGGCAGTGGCCATGGGCAAGTTGAAGAAATTGCGCGCAGATGGCAATTCAAGCAATCTCTCATGCACCCAGCTGCCAGCTTCGATGTTTTGTTTTGCAAAGCCAATGGTGACGTTGTAGCGCGTGACAGGCTGACCGGCCTCGATGGCGGTCAGTGCAAGCTTGTGACCTTGCGGTACAGCGTTGACAAGTGTCACGAGCGGTGCGCCAGGATGCTTTCTGACCTTGGCTCCCGCTTTCAATCCCCCCGCATTGACCACAATGGCCACGTTATCGGCCTCGTGCATTGCAATAACGGGGAATTCAGAAGAGTCCATAAAACACTTTATTTAAAGGTCTGGGGTAACCACAAAGAAAAAGAAGGCACATACGTCACAGCCAGCAAAGTCATGCCGAGCGCACTGTAGAAAGGCGCAATGGTACGCATGACTTGTCCCACAGATATCTCACCAATAGCACAACCTACAAACTGCACTGTACCAACCGGCGGCGTGTTCAAACCGAGTGCGCAATTGATGAGCATCAGAATACCAAACTGCAGAGGGTCCATGCCAAACTGCATAGCGATGGGCAAAAAGATGGGCGTGCAAATGAGAATGGTTGCCGCCATGTCCAAAAATGTTCCCAATATAAAAAGCAACACATTGATCATGAGAAAAATGATCCATGGCTCACTGCTGACCAGTTTCATCATCTCGCCCGTTTTTTGCGGTACCTCGTACAAGGCCATGAAATAACCAAAGGCGGCCGAAATGCCAATAAGCAACAAAACAACACCGGTTGTTTTGCATGCCTTGGCGCAAGCCTTTAAAAAATGTGCCCAAGTAAGGGAGCGATAAACCACGACCGTGACAAACAAAGCCCATGCAACAGCAATAGACGCCGACTCTGTGGCGGTGAAGGCACCCGACAAGATGCCGCCCAAAATAATGACCACCACAAACAAGCCAGGGAGGGCTGCCAAAAAGGCCATCAGTACGACATTCCAACCGGGAAAGTTGCCATGTGTGGGGTATCCGCGCTTCACTGCAACGTAATAAGCAGCTGCCAAATTGCAAATGGTCAAAATAATTGCTGGAATAAGCCCTGCCAAAATTAAACCCAAGATACTTACAGAGGCAATGCCCGAAGTGGCCAGCGTGAAAATAATCAGGTTGTGCGAAGTTGGCATGATGGCACCCACCAAGGCAGCATGGGTGGTGACATTGACAGCATAGTCAGCGTCATAGCCCTCCTTCTTCATAAGCGGAATCATGACCGAGCCAATGGCGGAAACATCGGCCAGCGGCGAGCCCGCTATACCGCCAAAAATGGTGCAGCCCAATACGTTGCTCATACCTAAGCCACCGCGAACGTGGCCGACCAAACTGTTGGCAAATTTAACGATGCGATCGGCAATGCCGCCGTAGAGCATTAATTCGCCAGCGAATACAAAAAACGGAATGGCCAAGAAAGAGAAAATTTGCATGCCCCCGACCATTTTTTGGAAGACAACAGCAACTGGCAAACCCGCGGCCAAAATGGTGGCCACGGAGGAAAGACCGATGGCAAACGCAACAGGCACCCCAAGGATTAACAGCAGGGTAAAACTCAAACCAAGAACTGTTAATTCCATGATGGCTCCACAACTTCACCGCGAAGCAGCGCCACAATGTGCTCAATTGAGAAGATCAAGATGAGTGCACCCGCAATGATCACAGGAACATAGTCAATGCCATCTGGTACCGGTAGCATGGGCTTTTTTTCTTGCCACTTGGCACTGGCCCACATCCACCCACTTTGAACCATCAAAAATCCAAATACAGCGACCAATGAATGGATCAGTAACTCTAAACGCAAGCGCCATTTTTCTGGCAACAACACGATGAGTGACTCCATGCCAATATGACCGGCATCGCGCACCCCCACACCCAAACCAAAGGCCGTGACAAAGAGAACAATGAGCATGGCCAGAGCTTCTGCCCAAGTGGGTGTGTCATTGAAAACGTAGCGTCCAATGACTTGCCATTGGACGCACAACACCACAGACAACAATCCAATCACTGCCAGCATCAGGCTGATTTTTGACAAGGCCGCACAAAACTTAGTGAACATTCAACATCGCCTTCAAAATTCAACCTGGCATTGCATTAATCACTTGGTGTCTTGAATGGCTTTCACCAAACGCTTCATGTCGGGCGTGGTCATGAACTTGTCGTAGACAGGGCCCATGACGGCTTGAAATGACTTCTTGTCGACTTCAACAATTTCTGCCCCCGCAGCTTTGACATTGGCCAATGATTTGGCTTCTTGCTCGTCCCATTTTTTACGCTGAAAAGCCACAGACTCTTTGGCCGCCGTACGAATCATGTCTTGATCAGCCTTCGACTGCTTGTCCCATATGATTTTTGACATGACCAACATTTCAGGTGCCATGGAGTGCTCTGTGCGTGAGTAAATCTTGACCGCTTCAACGTGCTTAGCGGTATCGAACGAAGGAATGTTGTTTTCGGCAGCATCAATCAACCCTGTTTTTAAACCGGTGTAAACCTCGCCATAAGGCATGGGTGTGGCATTGGCGCCCATGGCACTGACCAAAGCCACCCACAAATCAGACTGTTGAACACGGATTTTCAAGCCCTTGGCGTCAGCCACTGTTTTGATGGCTTTCTTGGCGTAAATAGAGCGTGCACCTGAGTCATAGAATGCCAAACCAACGAAGCCGAAAGCTTCGCAACTCTTCAAGATTTCTTCACCAGCGGCGCCATCCAAAGACTTGCGCATGTGCGTCACGGAAGAGAACAAGAAAGGCATGGTGGGCACTTGGGTCAATGGGCAAATGCCGTTCATTGGACCTACATTGACACGCGTAAAGTCCAAAGCGCCAATTTTGACTTGGTCGATGGTTTCTTTTTCTTGTCCCAAAGCGGCTTTGTTAAACACTTTGATTTTGTGTTTGCCACCACTCATCTTTTCTAGCACTTCGCTCATGTGCTTCACAGCCACCACAGTGGGATAGTCGTCTGCATTGTGAGTGTCAGCAGAACGGAACTCAGCGGATTGCGCTGCAAAAGAAAGACCGGCCATGGCCAAGGCAGAAATAAGCAGTTTAATTTTCATGATGTCTCCAAAATTGAATGTTGTGATCAGGTTTGATAAGAAAAAGGGGGATGCGTAATTAAAAAATAGATGACCATGTTGCAGGAAATCTTGAGAAAACAGGCTCAGGCAAACCCCTATGCGGCAAATGGGTGGACACCACTTGTCCACTCTGCCCTGTGGTGTCCAATGCCTTGTTGCCCGGAACAATGGAGGTGACAAACATTGTTTGCAAGTCAACCCCTCCAAACGCGCACATGGCAGGCTTGGGAAAAGGAACAGGCAAAGACTCAATACAGCGGCCAGCTGTGTCAAAACAATGTACCAAGCCGGCATCGTTGCCACAAATCCAATAATGACCTTGAGCGTCCATGGCAGCACCGTCTGGTCGACCTCGTAAATCAGTCATGTCGACAAACAAACTTTGGTTTGACAAGTTGCCCGAGGCAAGTTCAATTTGGCAGCGCCAAATTTTTTGTGCCATAGGGTGCGAATCGGAGAAATACATGGTGCCGCCATCAGGGCTGAACGCCAGGCCGTTGGGTGTGTACAAGCCCCCGACATAGGGGCCAGTGAGTCCTCTTTCATCCAAGCAATAAAGCCCACCCGCGTTTTCTGCTTTGCCCATGTCCATGACCATGGTGCCAATCC
>CAIODE010000472.1 GCA_903856875.1 uncultured Burkholderiales bacterium | reverse complement strand
GTCTTAAGCATGCTTGCCATGGGCGTTTTCCTCAAGCTCAATCCATTGCCCAAAAGCCTGACCCAGAGCGATATAGATGGCGCTGTGATGCATACCTTGCAAAACAAAGAGCTGCCATCTCAAAGTGCAAAAGCTGCCGCATCGGTTCAGGGTGCGGTCGTCCATGTCCAGTCCTACGTCACCGATCCCAAAAACAAAGACGTCGACAAAGAAAGTGGCGTTGGCACGGGCGTTGTCATCAAAGACGATGGCACGATTTTGACCAATTTTCATGTCATTGCTGGCGCCAAGAAATTGAAAGTCACTTTTTTTGATGGCTCTGAAGCAGAGGCCATCGTGATCGGTGTGCAACCCGAAAAAGACTTGGCAGTCATCAAACCTCAAAAAATTCCTGACGATCTTGAGCCCGCAGTTTTAGGATCAAGTCAGCAACTCTTGCCAGGAGACCAAGTGGTGGTCGTTGGCTTTCCATTTGGCATTGGACCTTCCGTTTCGGCGGGCGTTGTCTCAGGTTTGAATCGACAGTTCAAATCGCCTGATGGCAATCAATCCCTCAGCGGTCTGATTCAATTCGATGCGGCAGCCAACCCCGGCAACTCCGGAGGCCCCTTGGTCAACATGTCAGGCGAGGTCATTGGCATCGTCACAGCCATCCTCAACCCCACATCGGCCAGAACATTCATTGGCATTGGCTTTGCCACCACCATCGAGAGCGCGGGCAGTGCCGTCGGCTTACCACCTTTTTAAATTTTCGGAGGGAAACACATGACTCAATCAAACGAAGCTTGGCGCGGTCAGAACACAGCACCTCAACTCCATAACCCTGCAGAGGCTGCTGCCTTGATGCAAAGGGTCATGTATGAAGTCAAGCGTGTTGTTGTGGGACAAGATGTTTTTTTAGAACGTGTGCTGATTGGCTTGCTAGCCCAGGGGCACCTTCTGATCGAAGGTGTGCCTGGCTTGGCCAAAACTTTGACGGTGAACACACTGGCCAAAACCTTGAACGGCCAATTCAGTCGAATTCAATTCACGCCAGATTTGCTGCCGGCCGACTTGGTTGGTACCAGAATTTTCAATCAGCAAACGAGTGAGTTCAGCACCGTGTTAGGTCCCGTTTTCACCAACCTGTTGTTGGCTGATGAAATTAACCGCGCGCCAGCCAAAGTTCAAAGTGCCTTGCTTGAAGTGATGCAAGAAAGACAAGTCACCATCGCAGGAAAATCACATCGGGTCCCTTCGCCCTTCTTAGTGATGGCCACCCAGAATCCCATTGAAACCGAAGGCACCTACCCACTTCCCGAGGCACAAGTCGATCGCTTCATGATGAAGGTATTGATTGACTACCCTTCGGAAGATGATGAGTTTGTGATTGTTCAACGCGTGATATCTGGCGGGGCGCAAGTCACGGGCGTCGTCACACCGGAAGAGCTGCAAAAGCTTCAAGCGCAATGCCGGCATTGCTATGTCGACCCCAGCCTCATTCACTACGCCGTCAAACTGATATCGGCCACACGTTTTCCTGAACGCTATGGCTTGGAAAGCTTGAAAGGTCTTCTGAGTTTTGGCGCCAGTCCCCGTGCCAGCATTGGTCTGATTGAAGGGGCACGCGCGCTGGCATTGATGCGCGGCCGCGATTACGCCCTGCCAGAAGATGTGACTGACTTGGTGCCCGATGTTTTAAGGCACCGCCTGGTCCTTTCGTACACGGCATTGGCTGAAGGCAAAACACCTGACGCCCTCATTCAAGAAGTCATGAAGGCCATTCCAATGCCTGCCCAACCCATGGCGTCGAATGTCAGCTGAAGCCTTGTTGCAACAGTTAGAGTGGACGGTCCTGCGGCGGCTGGATGGTTTGCTGCAGGGAGACCACCAAACCTTGTTCAGAGGTGCAGGGTTGGAGTTGGCCGACTTGCGTGAATACCAAACACACGATGATGTGCGGCACATCGATTGGAACGTAACGGCTCGCATGCAGACGCCTTATGTCAGAGAGCATCAAGAAGATCGAGAAATTAGCGCTTGGTTTTTGTTGGACCTGTCGGGCTCTATGGATTTTGCAAGCACAGGCCAAAG
>CAIODE010000471.1 GCA_903856875.1 uncultured Burkholderiales bacterium | reverse complement strand
CGCCTTGTTCTTGTTCTAATTCTTTGGCCCGTTTATCGGCCTCAGACTTTCTGTACAAGCCCAACACATTGGGCAATCTGTCTAACATTTCAGTCCACTCGTATTCAAACGGCAGACCTACCCATTCACCACTGGATTTGAGGCCGGCAATGCTGGCCTTAATGTGCTGACGCGCTACGTCAAACATTTGCAACTCTTCTTCAGTCAATGACTCGCGATTATTTTTAGAGATGTCCGCCTCCAGCAAGACCAACTTATCGTGATGCATCGCCAAATCGCGCTTGAGAGTCTCAGAAGGAAGCATGCTGCCGTGCGGATGCTGAATTTCCTCTAACTTTTCAGAAATTTCTTGAAAATTTTGCTGGGTCTGAAAATAAAAAATCAGAAAACCTGCCAACAGGATAAAAAGGACAGCAATCACCAGCAAGAAAAAATTGTCCATAGCAAACCTCACTTCGTCAATTTACCGTCATCCTACCTAACTGTCACCTAGGCGGCAACTCGGCGTGAGCCATTTTTGCCACCTTGAGCAAAAAATACACTTCAAAGCTACACTGCGCGTCAAGGAGAACCCGTCTGTGAACCAAGCTTCCGCCACCTCATCTGTAGATTCATCCCCCGAGACCACCCGCTTCGGTAGCGGTAAAGCGGTCAAACGACTCGAAGACCAGCAACTCCTTCTGGGTGCCGGCCAGTACACCGATGACGTCAGCCTGCCCAATCAGTCTTATTTGGTTTTCCTGCGTTCTCCCTATCCGCACGCCAAAATCACCCGACTTGACACCAGCGTTGCCAAAGCCATGCCGGGTGTCTATGGCCTCATGACAGGACAAGATCTCTTGGCTGCCGGCGTCAAACCCATGGCGCGCCCCATGAACTTCAAACGGGCAGATGGCAGCCCCTTGTCTTCCACAACACGCTACCCACTGGCCACGGACACTGTCCGATTTGTGGGTGAACCCATCGTGGCGGTTGTGGCAGACACTGAAGAAAACGCGCGCAATGCTGCCGAGGCCATTGAGATTGACTTTGATCCCTTACAAAGTGCAAGCAATTTAGCCGATGCACTGGCGTCCAATGCCCCTTTGTTCACCGAAGCACCCGACAACCGCGTGGCAGAAACCCGCTATGGCGACATCACGGCCACCCAAGCAGCCTTTGCACAAGCCGCGCATGTGGTCCATTTGGACATTGTGAATCAGCGCGTGGCCGCTCTGGCCATTGAACCCCGAAGCGTGTTGGCCTACCCTGAAAACGGTCGACTGACCATTCGCATGAGCAGTCAAATGCCAACAGGCGTTCGCACCACCGTTTCAGATCTGATCGGCATTGACACAGAAAAAGTTCGCGTCCTTGTGGGTGATGTGGGCGGTGGCTTTGGCATGAAAACCGGAGCCTATGCAGAAGACGTGGTCACTGCTTTTTGTGCCCACACTTTAGCTCGGCCTGTGAAATGGATTGCCGACCGCAGCGAAGAATTTTTGAGCAGCGCACACGGCCGCGACATTCAAACCAAAGCATCTTTGGCCTTGGCCCTAGACGGCAAAATTTTGGGCTTGCGCATCGAAACTTTGGCCAATGTGGGGGCCTACCCCACCATGACAGGCCTTACCATTCAATTGCTCATCGGTCCTTGGGTACAGAGCAGTGTGTATGACATACAAGCCATTGACTACCATTTCACGGGCGTGATGACCAACACCGCTAGCACGGGCGCTTACCGCGGGGCAGGCAGGCCCGAAGCCATCTTCAACATGGAACGTTTGATGGACGAAGCTGCGCGCGTGAGCGGCATTGACCGCGTGGCACTGCGGCGCAAAAATTTCATCAAGCCTGAACAAATGCCCTACAAGAATCCAATGGGCCAGGTGTATGACACCGGCGCCTTTGAGATGATCATGAATGAGGCTTTGGAAAAGGCCGACTGGCAGGGCTTTGCCAACCGAGAAGCCACCTCCAAGGCCAAAGGCTTTTGGCGTGGTTTGGGCATTGCCACCTTTTTGGAATGGACCGGCGGCAACGCGCTAGAAGAAAACGTGCAGGTCCAAATTTTGGCCGACGGCATGATTGAGGTGGTCTCAGCCGTCAATGCAATGGGTCAGGGCATTGCCACCTCCCTTGCCCAGTTGGTGGTCGATGTGTTTGGTGTCGACATTTCGCAAGTGCGCGTCATCTTGGGCGACACCGACCGCGCCAACGGCTTTGGCAGTGCTGGCTCAAGGTCTCTGTTCACGGGAGGTTCGGCCATGCGCGTTGGGGCAGAAAAAGCCTTGGATAAAGCTCGCGACCTGGCAGGTCAAGCATTAGAAGCATCTCCTGCAGATTTAGCCTACCAAGGCGGCACATTCAGCGTCAAAGGAACCGACCTGCAAATTTCACTGGCCGACTTGGCCAAAAAACAGCCAGAAGCGCGCATTGAAATGCAATCGAGCACCACCGCCAGCGGCCCCACTTGGCCCAATGGCTGTCACATTTGCGAAATCGAACTCAACCCTGCCACTGGCGAAACCAAGGTGATTTCATACACTTCCATGAACGATGCGGGCCGCATTGTGAACCCCATGATTGTGGAGGGGCAACTTGACGGCGGCGCCGTGCAAGGCATGGGGCAAGCCTTGTTAGAGGGCATGGTTTATGACGCAGAAAGCGGTCAATTGCTGACTGGCAGCTTGATGGACTATGCGGCACCCCGCGCCGACATCATGCCGGAAATGTTCCAAACATTCACCAACCAAACAGTTCCCAGCACCAACAACGTCTTGGGCGTCAAAGGCGTGGGCGAGTTGGGCACAATTGGTGCAACACCTTGTGTGGTCAATGCTGTGGCTGATGCAATGGCAAGGAATGGGCATGCCGATAAAGCATTCAATATCCAAATGCCGATAACGTCGTTCCGCTTATGGGAACTGCTTCATTCAGCGTGAAAAAATCTCTCATGATTTACAAAAATTTAAACATACTTTTTAAATTCTGAAAATAGAATGTCCGCATGAATTCAAAATGTAAATCAGCCAGTGCCAGTGCCTACATGCGTTTTTTGCAATTGGCACGGTCAGTGCAACAATTGCCTGACGGGCCCCATTTAGACGCCAATGAAAAAAAATTGCTCGAAGAAATTGCTTTGAGTTGGTTTGAAAACCGCGTCATGACAGTTCGTGAAGCCATTGGCCTCACGCATTTGGGATCACCTGCCACCTTGCACAAGCGCATCACGCGCTTGCGTCAAAAAGATTTGTTGAAGACATTCAACCAGCCCGAAGACAAGCGCGCCAAGTACCTCATTCCTACCGATCAAACCATTGCCATGTTTGGCGACTTCGGTAAGAAAATGAATACGGCCATCACTTCAGCTAGCTGAAAAAAAGTGCACGTTTCATAGATCCTTGTTCAGGGCTCTGCTAAAAATAATTCTTGCAGATCGCTCAAAAAATCGAAGCCCTTTTCAGTTGGCCAAACTTTGGCCAAGTCTCTAGCCAGCAAGCCTTTGGCTTCTGCCTGCGCCAAGGCCTTTTGAATTGATGTCATGGCCAATCCGGTTCGGGCCATGTAATCGGCCAAGCTAAAGCCCTCTTTCAAGCGCAAAGCATTGAGCATGAACTCAAAGGACAATTCTTCGCGCGAAACTTCTTGATGCTGCGTAGCAGGCTCCCCCTTGAGGGCTTGGGTCATGTAGAGCTGCGGTTCTCGAAAGCGCACCTGCCGTGTAATGCGATGCGCAAAGCTCAACTTGCTGTGGGCGCCAGCACCAATGCCCAAGTAATCGCCAAACTGCCAATAGTTGAGGTTGTGCCAACATTTGTGGCCCGGCTTGGCATAAGCTGACACCTCATACCTTTTCAAACCCTCGGTAGCCGTCATTTCCGTGATCAAGTCCATCATGGCGTAGGCATCGTCGTCTTCGGGTAACACGGGTGGATGTTTGGCAAACAGCGTGTTGGGCTCGATGGTGAGGTGGTAGATGGAAATATGAGGAGGCTTGAAACTCAAAGCCGTTTGAACATCTTGCTTCAAATCGCTCAGTGTTTGACCTGGCAAGGCATACATCAAATCCAAGTTGAAAGTCTCAAACGCAGCATGCGCTTCTTCAATGGCAGCAATGGCCTGATCTCGGTTGTGCACGCGGCCAAGTGCCTTCAAATGCCCGTCATTGAAGCTCTGAACGCCAATCGATAAACGCGTGACACCGGCCGCCCGAAAGGCTTTGAAGCGATCTTTTTCAAAGGTGCCCGGATTGGCTTCCAATGTAATTTCAGCTTCTGCCTCCAAAGGCAATCTGGCCCTGATGCCGCTGATCAATCGATCGATGCTGCTCGGCGTGAACAAACTGGGCGTGCCACCGCCAATGAAAATACTGTGAACAGGGCGGCCCCAAACTAAGGGCAAACTGATTTCTAAATCAGCCAACAACGCATCGATGTAGCGTTCTTCTGGCATGGCTTGTGAGTTGTCGCGCCATTCGTGTGAATTGAAATCGCAGTAAGGACATTTTTGAATGCACCACGGCAAATGCACATACAGAGAAAGCGGTGGCAAGGACTGCAACTGCAGCAAGCCAGGGCGCATGGCGTGCACCACGTCAAAGGCTTGTTTCATTCAAAGACCCCAGCGCTCATGCATGAGCGCCACCATGGCTTGCGATGATCGTCCTCTGTGGCTGTTGGCGTTCTTCACCGCCACAGGCAACTGTGCAAAAGTTTTTCCAAACTCAGGCAAAAACAACACGGGGTCAAATCCAAAACCGTTGTCGCCTAAAGGTTCTCTTGCAATGTCAACCACCACACGGCCCACCGCAATCAAAGGCTCAGGGTCGTAGGCACTTCTGACAGCCACCAAAGTGCTCACCATGGCAGCACGTCGGTTTTCAACAGTCGCCATTTGCTCAAGCACCGCCTTCACATTGTTGGCATCTGATTTTTCATGACCAAACTGCGTGCAATAGTAGGCCGTATCCACCCCAGGCAAGCCACCAAACGCATCAATGCACAAGCCAGCATCATCGGCCACAGCGGGCAAGCCACTTTGTTCAGCAGCATGACGTGCTTTGGCCAACGCGTTTTCAACAAATGTTTTGTAGGGTTCTTCGGCTTCCGAAATATTCAACTCAGACTGGCGGATCAATTGCACATTGAGCGCGCCAAACATGGTTTGTAATTCGGCCAATTTACCCGCATTGTTGGACGCCAAAACCATCTTCATGAAATTAGGCTCCGGCGTGCAAGT
>CAIODE010000470.1 GCA_903856875.1 uncultured Burkholderiales bacterium | reverse complement strand
TTTTAGCGTCTTTAATGAAATGTATACCGTCATTCAAAATGGCAAAATTAATTTAACAGACCTTTTGCTGATGTTCATTTATGCAGAGGTGCTGGGCATGGTGGCAGCGTTCTACCAATACAGAAAAATTCCAATCACCTTGCCCATTTTCATTGCCATTACGGCACTCTGCCGATTGATCATTCTTCAAGGCAAAGGCATAAGCACCATCGATCTTATTTACGAAGGTGCCGCCGTTCTTTTACTAGCCATTTCTACGCTCATCATCCAATTTGGCATGAATTACTTCAAAGAAAAAGATGAAGAATAGAAACGAGCTGTTTGTTTATTTCTTAAAAGGGTAGTCACACCATGGCCCATTTGTACGGACGTCAGGCGTTTGTCGAGCTGCTCATCAGCGAAGGAGTCACCCATCTTTTTGGCAACCCTGGCACCACAGAGTTGCCCATCATGGAGGCCCTGCCAGACTACCCCCAGCTCAAGTTCGTTTTGGGCCTGCAAGAATCTGTGGTCATGGGCATGGCCGATGGCTTTGCCAGAGCTTCACGCAAGCTCACGGCCGCCAATGTGCATGTGGCCCCCGGACTTGGCAATGCCATGGGCGCTTTGTACAACGCCAAATTCTCTGGCTCGCCCGTCATCCTTACCGCAGGTCAACAAGAGCAAGGCCATGGCCTGCTAGAGCCCTTGCTTTACGACGACCTGGCCACCATGGCGGCCCCCTTGGTTAAATGGTCAATTGAGGTCACCAGGTTGCAAGACCTGCCGCTCATCATGCGCCGCGCAGCCAAGATTGCCATGACGCCCCCCACTGGGCCTGTCTTCATCAGTTTGCCGGGCGACATTCTGAATGACATGGCAGAAATTGAATTAGGCCAATCGGTGCGCATTGACAACCGGGTAAGGCCTTCCGACGCATCCTTAAGCGAATTGGCCAATACGCTGCTGTCTGCCAAGAACCCTGTCATTATTTCTGGCAAAGAACTCAATACCCAACAAGCTTTTGCAGATGCCGCAGAGTTGGCCACTTTACTGGGGGCAGGTGTGTTTCAAGAGTCGGTGCCCTACAGCACCAGTTTTTCTACATCGCACCCCCATTACCTTGGCATGCTTACGCGCAACCAAGACCATGTGCGCAAAACTTTAGACCCCTTCGATCTGGTTTTATGTTTGGGCGCCGATTTGCTTCGCATGTCGGTTTACAGCCCCACCGAGCCATTGCCCGCTCACTCTCGCGTTGTTCATGTCAGTGACCGCAGCTGGGAGTTGGGGAAAAGTTACAGAACAGAACTGGCCGTGCAAGCCAATGTGGCTGAAACATTGCCAGCACTGCTGGCCTTGCTTCGCTCGCTCACAGACGCCAATTACCAAGCACAAGCACAAGCTCGTTCCCAAGCATTGGCCGCGCAAAACTGGACCCTTCAACGACAGAAATCAGTCGCCCAAGTTTTAATGCAAAGCGCAGCGCGCCCCATGTCGGCCGCCACGTTTGCCATGCACATCAGCGCTCAACTTACACCCGATGTCATTGTGGTTGAAGAGGCCTTAACCTCTACCTTCCCACTGCCGCAGTTTTTGCATCAGCACCACCCTGACAGCTTTTTTGGCCTGGCCAGTGGCGGGTTGGGGTTTGCTATTCCGGGCGCAGTAGGCGTCAGTATGGCCAAACCCAATAGGCCCGTGGTGGCCATTGTGGGAGACGGCAGCGCCATGTATGGCATTCAAGGCCTTTGGACAGCCGTGCATTTCAAGCTGCCCATCACGTATGTCATTGCCAACAACAGAGGCTATCGCATCATTAAAGAGAGGCTTGTTTCCATGCAAGGCACTGACCGGTTCATTGGCATGGACATGGACGACCCTGCCATTGACTATTGCCAATTGGCGCAGTCAATGGGCATGCGTGCTGTCAAAGTATCCAACCCTGAAGACCTAGACACCATGCTCAAAGCCGGTATTCAAAGTGGCCAACCTAATCTCATTGAAGTCATGGTGTCTAACGGGTTTGGTAAATAAATCTCAACGAAAATTTAAAAGCAATATGACCATCAGAGGAAAAGCCTGCATCGCAGGCGCCTACGAACACCCAACGCGCAAAGCGCCCGACAAAACTGTGGCACAGCTGCACGCAGAGTGTGCGCAAGGTGCATTGGCCGATGCCGGACTGAGCCTCCAAGACGTCGATGGCTATTTTTGTGCGGGTGATGCGCCAGGCCTTGGCGCCCTCAGCATGGCCGATTACATGGGCTTGCAGTGTCGCCATATTGATTCAACCGATACAGGTGGATCGTCTTACCTTTTGCATGTTTCGCACGCAGCACAAGCCATTGCAGCAGGCAAATGCAACGTAGCGCTCATTACCCTTGCAGGTCGCCCGCGCTCAGAATCAAGCTCTGGCACCCAGCCACGAAACTGGGGCCAAAACGTGCCCGATGAACCCTTCGAGTTGCCTTATGGCGTGGTCACTGTCAACAACTATGCATTGGTGGCGGCGCGCCACATGCACGACTGGGGCACCACGTCCGAGCAGTTGGCTTGGATCAAAGTGGCCGCTTCTCATCACGCACAACACAACCCCCATGCCATGCTCCGAGATGTGGTCACCGTTGCGGACGTGCTGGCATCACCCCTGATTTCAGACCCGCTGCACCGCTTAGACTGCTGCGTGGTCAGCGATGGCGGTGGCGCGCTCATTGTCACGCGACCCGAAATTGCCAAATCACTCAAGCGCCCAATCATTCATGTTCGCGGCGCTGGTGAAGCCTTGAAAGGCCCGCGCGGCGGCCGTGTAGATTTATCGTACTCAGCCGCAGCATGGTCTGGCAAAACAGCCTTTGAAGAAGCCGGCCTCACGCCCGCTGACATTCAATACGCTTCCATTTACGACAGCTTCACCATCACGGTGCTCATGCAACTGGAAGACCTTGGATTTTGTGCAAAAGGTGCAGGTGGGCGCTTTGTAGCGGATGGCAATTTAATCTCGGGTGTAGGCAAACTGCCTTTCAATACCGATGGTGGCGGCCTGTGCAACAACCATCCTTCAAACCGAGGTGGCATGACCAAGGTCATTGAAGCCGTGCGCCAACTGAGGGGGGAAGCGCACCCAGCCGTTCAAGTTAAAAACTGCGGCATTGCATTGGCACAAGGCATGGGCGGCCAGCTAGGTTCTAGACATGGCAGCGCCACACTGATACTCGAGAGGCAATAAAGCCATGACAACACCTTATCAAGAACGATCATTTTCAGAACCCGTCATCTACCCAGACAACGAGCTGCTGTGGCAATCAGCATCCAAGGGCACCCTCATGATCAAGTGCTGCAAATCATGCAATGAGTTTCATTGGTACCCAAGGCCTGTTTGCCCTTTGTGCGGAAGCTCCGACACGTCTTGGTCTCAGGCCAGTGGCAAGGGCACGATTTACTCTGTCACCGTCACCCGAAGGGCTGGGCCCATTCCGTTTGCGTTGGCCTATGTCACTTTGGATGAAGGCGTGACCATGATGACCAACATTGTGGAATGCGATCTAGACAGCCTGCGCATAGGCGACAAGGTGGAAGTGGTGTTTAAGAACAGCCCTGCAGGGCAGGCTGTACCAATGTTTAAACCTGCACAGTCTCACACCTGAAGCATTTATTCGGGCTTCAAGCCGGCCTCGGCAAATGCTTTGCCCCAAGCACCTAACTGGTCTTGAACAAACAGGCCAAGCTCTGCAGGTGTAGAGCCGCCCAAATCAAATCCGAGCTTGTCAATGCGGTCGCGAATTTCTGGCTTGGACATGGCGGCATTGATCTCTTTGTTCATGCGCATCGTAATGTCAGCTGGCAATTTGGCAGGGCCAAAGAGCGCAGCCCAAGTGGCGGCAGGCAACACAGGAAGCCCTGCTTCTTGAGCAGTAGGCACATTGGGCAATTGGCTATAGCGCGTTGGCAATAGCATCGCCATGGCTTTGAGCTTGCCTTCCTTGATGTGCTGCATGGTGCTAATAGGCGTTGCAAAAGTAAGCTGCACATGCCCACCTAAGATGTCTGTGATGGTGGGCGCCTCGCCTTTGTAGTTGATCAAATTCATGTCAACTTTGGCATCTAGCTTCATGCGGGTGTGCATGAGCTGCGTCACGCCGCTGTAGCTGCCGTAATTGACTTTGCCAGGATTGGCACGTGAATGGTTCAACAACTCGGTCACATTTTGCGCAGGCATGGCAGGGCTGGTGACCAACACATAAATGTAGCGACCCACCAGCGAAACAGGCGTGAAGCTTTTCACAGCGTCATAGGGTGGGTTTTTTTTGAGCAAGGGCACTTGCATCATGGGCGTGTTGGACGCCAGGAAAAATGTATAGCCATCGGGTTCAGCCCTGGCCACATACTCGCCTGCAATGGCACCATCTGCGCCGGGGCGGTTTTCAACCAAAACGGGTTGACCCAAAGAGGCGGTCATGGATTGCGCCAAGATTCGGGCCACAGCATCTGTGGAGCCACCCGGGGGAAATTGCAAAACAATGCGAATGGGTTTTGAAGGCCAAGTCTGCGCCAAGGCCCAAGGGGTCATCAAAGCAAGACAGCCAAGAATGAGGAACTGGTGAAGAAATTTTTTCAACATGTTCTGCGCCCTTTAATTGAAGAGAAAACTATCCCATAAAAATCTTCAATGCACTGCAGGGATTACCCCTGAAGTGCAAGCAGACTGACCATCAGTCAAACTTGATGCCCGATTCTTTAATGACTTGAGCCCATCGGGTTTTCTCAGTGGCAATGAAAGTTCCCAGTGCCTCGGGCTGCGCAGTACGAACTTCGGTACCCAGCACCGCCAGTTTTTCGCGCATCTCTTGGGTGGCTAAAATTTTGGCAATCTCTGCATTCAACTTGCCCACCACATCGCGGGGTGTGCCTGCAGGTGCCAGCAAACCTTGGTAAGAACCTGTTTCAAAACCAGGCAGCGTTTCTGCAATGGTTGGAACTTCGGGCGCCGAGCCCACTCGCTGTGCACTTGAAATAGCCAAGGCTCGAATACGGCCCGATTTCATGGTGGGATAAGTGGCCAGCATGCCATTCATAATGACATTGGCTTGCCCACTGGCCACATCGGCCACCGCTTGCGAGCCGCCCTTGTAGGGAATGTAGGCCCAGTTAATGCCGGTGCGCTGTGCAAACGCAATACCTGCCAAATGCGGCGCGCCGCCTGTGCCAGAAATGGCGAAATTGAGTTTGCCAGGATTGGCCTTGGCGTAGTCAATGAGTTCCTTCACGTTGTTCACTGGCACCGATGGATGAACGCCAAATGCATGAGGCGAATACGCCACCATGCCCACCGGTGAAAAATCTTTCACCACGTCATAAGGCATGTTGAGGTAAACGCTGGGGTTGATGGCCAAGGCGCCTACGTCAGAAAGCAACAAGGTGTAACCGTCGGGTGCAGATTTGGCCACGTGGTCGGCGCCTACGTTGCCATTGGCGCCTGCGCGGTTTTCAACCAGCACAGGCTGGCCCCAAGACTCGGTTAACTTTTGGCCTATGGTGCGCGCCAAAATATCAGATGTACCACCAGCAGCGAAGGGCACGACGATGCGAATGGCTTTGGCGGGGAAGGTGGTTTGTGCTTGGACGGATGTGAATGCTGCAGTAGACAGCAGAGCCACACCCATCAATGTTGAAGCGGCAAATTTTTTGAACATGAAAAAGTCTCCGTTTAAATTTTTTGTATCTAACACCCATGAGCAAATTGAAC
>CAIODE010000469.1 GCA_903856875.1 uncultured Burkholderiales bacterium | reverse complement strand
TTCACGGCATCTACAGTGCCTGGTTGCAGGGCCCCGCACTTTTGGCTTGAAGAAAGCCGTTCTTTGTACGATGCCTTGGGTCCCGCTTACACATTGCTTTGTTTCAAGCCTGAATTCAACGCAGATGTCAGCGCCATTCAAAAGGCCGCTGCTGATGCAAGCATGCCTCTCAAAATATTGGATGTGAGCGGGCATCCCAAAATACCACCTGAATACCGCCATTATTTCGCACTCGTCAGAGCCGATGCACACACGGTGTGGCGGGGTGATCAAGTGACTGTAGAAAATGCAAAGCACATTGTTGCCAAACTCTGCGGGTATTAGTCAGCATCAATAAGGAGCCAACATGGCGCATCGCTTAGAAAATCAAGTTGCCATCATCACTGGGGCCAGTCGGGGCATAGGCCTTGCCATTGCGCAAGCTTATGCAGCAGAAGGTGCCAAGCTGTGCTTAATGGCAACTGACCAACAGCGTTTAACTGAAGTTCAAAAAAGTCTGGGTTTGGCAGAAGATCGAATCATGACCCTCGCCGTCAATGTGACAGATCGCCAAGCATGTTTTGATGCAGTAGCCAAAGTGACTCAACATTTTGGCCGTGTCGATGTGTTGGTCAATAACGCAGGCGTCTATCGATCTAAAAGCTTTTTAGACTACGTCCCCCAAGATTTCCAAGACATGTTGGATGTGAATTTGTTTGGCGTTCTCAATTTCATGCAAGCATGCTTGCCAGGCATGCAAGAGAGACGACACGGGCGAATTATCAATATGGCTTCTACTGCTGGTAAGTGGGGCTCCAGAAATCAAAGTGCTTACAACATCAGTAAACATGCTGTTGTGGGCGTAACCCGCTGCGTCGCCCTTGAGGCCAGTCCTTTCGCCGTCACGGTCAATGCCATTTGTCCAGGGTTTATTCAAACTGACATGGTTGAAGAACTCAAAGCGCAAGTCTCGCAAACCACGGGTGTGAGTCCGGAAGACATGGTCAAAGCGGCTTTAACGCGAGTTCCCTTAGGCCGTGTTCTAAACCCTTCAGAAATTGCGGGATTGGCCGTTTATTTGGGCTCAGCAGAGTCAAGCGGAATGACAGGCCAGTCTATTCACGTCGATGGCGGCATGGTTTTAAGTTAAATGCCCATCTCTCGACATTTTGAGGGGGGAATTCGGGATAACCATAGCCTTGATTCAGCGCCCCATCACGCACAATGAGCGTCGTTGAAGCCACAGCCATCTTGCTGTGTGTGTTTTCTAGAATTCGGTGCCAAGCGACATGACAGATGATTTCATTTTGAAAACCCATGAACTTGTGAAAGAGTTCAAGGGCTTCGTTGCCGTCAGTGGCGTTAACCTCAGTGTCAAGCGGGGCCAGATCCATGCCCTGATTGGCCCCAACGGTGCTGGCAAAACCACTGTGTTCAATTTGCTGACCAAATTCCACATTCCCACCAGCGGTCAAATTTTGTTCAATGGCAAGGACATTACCCAAAGCAAGCCAGCGCAAATTGCCCGTGAAGGAATTGTTCGCTCTTTCCAAATTTCGGCCACATTTCCCACTCTCACGGTGATGGAAAACGTTCGCATTGCATTGCAGCGTGCCACTGGCACGTCCATGCACTTTTGGCGCTCCGAGCGCATTTTGAATCAGCTAAACGACCG
>CAIODE010000468.1 GCA_903856875.1 uncultured Burkholderiales bacterium | reverse complement strand
TACATTTAAGGCATATCAATGAACTTGAAAGTGATTGAATGACCTGATTGGCTTGAAACCGAATATGATGCATACCAATGATATGTATCAAATTGATTTGAAGACAGGAATTGCCATGGACACCGCAAAGATCTTTCAAACAGGCCGTAGCCAGGCCGTTCGACTGCCCAAGGAATACCGTTTCAAGGGCAAAGAGGTCGTCATCCAACGTGTGGGTGATGGTGTTTTATTGATGCCTATCGAAAATCCTTGGCAAATGCTTGAAGCGGCATTGGACTCATTTGAACCAGGATTCAAGATTGACCGACAACAAGCTGAACATCAAATTCGCCCAGAGGTCTTGTTGTGATTTTGTTAGACACAAACACATGCATCTACATCATCAACAATCGGCCACCTAAGGTACTTGATCGTTTCAATATCTACAAAGCAGGTGAAATAGGCATCAGCAGCATTGCCGCTTCCGAGCTAGCTTATGGTGTTGCTAAATCTGGTTCTATCAAGAATCGAAAAGCCTTGGACATGTTTTTAGCACCTCTGCAAATTCTTCCTTTTGACAGTCAGTGCCTCTGGTTTTATGCCGACCTCAGAAGCTCATTAGAAAAGAAAGGTTTGTCGATGGGGCCAATGGACACCTTGATTGCAGCACAAGCACTTAGCATCAACGGAACACTGGTGAGCAACAACTTGAAAGAGTTTTCACGTGTGCCCCAACTCAAACTAGAAAACTGGTTTGAGGTCCCTTGAATGGTTTGATCAAGCCACCAAGGCTACAGACTTCATTTGCGCCCAAACAGGCATGCCAACTTCCAAGGCCAATTCGTTGACGGCGCGCTTGGTCACCCTGGCAAGCACTTCTTC
Source organism: uncultured Burkholderiales bacterium (assembly GCA_903856875.1). Classification (GTDB taxonomy): domain Bacteria; phylum Pseudomonadota; class Gammaproteobacteria; order Burkholderiales; family Burkholderiaceae_C; genus Limnohabitans_A. The sequence goes on along the minus strand of CAIODE010000468.1, from coordinate 2,757 downwards.
AGCACCGCACTTCAAAACCACCATCACTTGGGATGGATGCGGGTCTGGCGTGATGCTTTGAATGCTTGCGCGAAGTTGGTTTTGAATGCTGGTGTTTTGAGGTTCAGAAGTTGCCAAGCTGACGTCGCGTGCCAATATGCGAATGCGCACCGCCTTACCAACTGTGAGACCCGCATCGCGCATCCAAACAGAACCGCCCTCAAAGTCAACACGAGACAAATGCCATTGCGCATCAACGGCGCCAACATGGCCTGTGATCAATGCGCCAGCATCTTCGCCCATCACAACCGGATTCACAACTTGTGTCAGTACTTGGCTCACAGGGCCTTGCGCTTTGACTTGCCCTCTGTCCAACACCACCAAGTGATCGGCCAAGCGTGTCACTTCTTCTGCAGAGTGTGTGACATACAACATGGGCATCTTCAGCTCATCACGCAACCTGGCAAGCCAAGGGAAGATTTCCTGACGGCGCGCAGCATCCAATGATGCCAAGGGCTCGTCCATTAATAGCAATTGAGGCTGCATGGCAATGGCTCTGGCGATGGCCACGCGCTGACGTTCACCACCCGACAATTCATCTGGCATGCGTTGCAACAAGCTGCCAATGCCCAATAGTTCAATGGATGCCTGCAAAGCATTGTTTGCTTCTGACTGCACACTGTTTGACAACTTCAAGGCGCGCTTCAAGCCGAAGTTCAAGTTCTCTGCAACACTGAGATGCGGCAACAAGCTTGACTCTTGAAACACATAACCCAAGGCCCGCTGCCAAGTAGGCAAACAAATTCCTTGCTGGGTGTCTTGCCAAATGTTTGCGCCTATTTGAATTCGGCCTAGTGGATTTTTTTCCAAACCTGCGACTGCGCGCAATAAACTTGTTTTGCCAGAGCCAGAGGGGCCAAAAATGGCCGTGATGCCTTGCCCCGGCAATTGAATGTCTAGGTTCAACTCAAACGCTGAACGGACGATGCTAATTTGCAGGTGAATCATCTTCACACCACCTGCCTTTGACGCCGGTTCATCAAAGCCAAGGCCAACAGCACCACAAAAGAAAAGACCAACATACCTGCTGCTAACACATGCGCTTGGACATATTCCATGGCTTCCACATGCCCATAAATTTCTGTCGATACCACGCTTGTTTTGCCGGGAATGTTGCCGCCAATCATGAGCACCACGCCAAATTCGCCCACCGTGTGAGCAAAAGTCAAAATGGCAGCGGTAACCATGCCAGGTTTGGCCAAAGGCAATGCCACTGAAAAGAAAGCATCCAAGGGACTGGCTCGCAATGTAGCTGCCACTTCCATCGGCCTTGAACCTATGGCGTCAAATGCGTGTTGAAGCGGCTGTACTGCAAACGGCAAAGAGAACAAAATGGAGCCAATGAGCAAACCTGTGAATGTGAAAGACAACACGCCCCAGCCCATGGCTTGGGTGAATTGCCCCAAGGGCCCTTGAGGCCCCATGACAACAAGCATGTAAAACCCCAGCACCGAAGGAGGCAAGACCAATGGCAAAGTGACCAAGGCATGAATGGGTGCACGCCATACGGATTGCGTTTGCGAGAGCCACCACGCCAAGGGCGTGGTCAAGATCAGCAACACAAGGGTGGTCAAGGTGGCTAACTCGAGCGTGAGTTGAATGGCTTGCCAAGATTCGGGCGTCAAATTCATGCGTGTAAGTTTACGACGAAGTGCCTTCAATCTGGTACTTTGCCTATATTCGGCATGTGTTGGATATAACCGACACCACAAATTCCTGAGCGCGCTATCTTTGCGCCTCATGAAAAAAATTTGGGACATTTCCCCACCCATTGACGCTGACAGCCCGGACTTTCCAGGAGACACGTCCTTTCAACTGCACTGGACAGCCGAAATTTTGCCGCAATGCCCGGTGAATGTGAGCGACATTCTGAGAGAACTCTGAAAAGCCTTATGACCAAGACAAATACCGCCAATACACTCGCTGAATGTCAGGCGCTGGACCAACAAGATCCTTTGCGTTCGCTGCGTGATTTATTTCAGGTGCCTGAAGGCATGATTTACCTTGACGGCAACTCTCTTGGCGTATTGCCCAAAGCCACGCCCGCACGCGTGGCAGCGGCTTTGGCCCAAGAGTGGGGACAAGACCTCATCCAAAGTTGGAACTCTGCTGGCTGGTTTCAGATGCCCCTTCAAGTGGGCAACAAAATTGCAAGACTCATTGGCGCAAAAGATAACGAGGTGGTGGCCGCTGACAGCACCTCTATCAATTTGTTCAAAGTGTTGAGTGCTGCGCTGTCCATTGCTCAAGCAGATCATCCAGAGAAAAAAATCATTCTGAGTGAGCGCACCAATTTCCCCACCGACCTCTACATTGCAGAAGCTTTGTGCAAAGAACGCGGCTTTACCTTGAAATTGGTCGAGGCTGCATCGCTGCCATCTGCTTTGCAAGCAGACGTTGCTGTGCTGATGTTGACGCACGTGAACTACCGCACGGGCGCCATGTTCAATATGAAAGCCTTGACGGCCTCAGCGCACAGCGTGGGTGCCTTGACCGTGTGGGATTTGGCACACAGCGCCGGTGCTGTGCCAGTTGATTTAAACGATTCGCAAGCAGACTTTGCAGTGGGTTGCGGCTACAAATACCTGAATGGCGGCCCTGGCGCCCCTGCCTTTGTTTGGGTCCATCCCAAGCACACCGATCGCTGCTGGCAACCTCTGAGCGGCTGGTGGGGGCACGCAGCACCGTTTGAATTCACACCCGATTACAAGCCAGCCT
>CAIODE010000467.1 GCA_903856875.1 uncultured Burkholderiales bacterium | reverse complement strand
GGATGGCGTGACATTCGAGTTGAAGGCCATCAGTTGTGGATCGGCGCTGGCGCCACACACCAAAGCGTTTCACGGCATTCCGAGGTGCGCCAATTCAGCCGCGGCTTGGTCGAACTGGCAGGCATGATTGGTGATCCGCAGGTCCGTGCCCGAGGCACCCTTGGTGGTTCTGTGGCCAATAACGACCCTGCTGCCGATTACCCTGCTGCTGTACTGGGACTCAATGCCACCATCAAAACTCAAAAACGCGAAATAGCTGCCGATGATTTTTTCTTAGGCATGTTTTCCACGGCTTTAGCAAGTGACGAAATCATCGAAGGCCTGAGTTTTACCAAACCACTTCAAAGCGCCTATGCCAAGTTCCGCCACGCCGCCACTGGCTACGCCATGGCAGGGGTTTTTGTTGCGCAAATATCAAAGGACCAATGGCGTGTAGCTGTCACAGGCGCTACCGACTGTGTTTGCCGATGGGACGAAGCAGAAGCCGCTGCGGGTTCTGTGCCCAAAGATTTGCGTTTTGTACACGACAGCGTGCTAGACGATATACATGCCCCCTCAACTTATAGAGCTCATTTGGTCAACACCTTGTATGCCCAGGCCGTCTCTCGCTTAGCCTCAATTTGAATTCAACACCATGAGCCAAATATCACTCAATATCAATGGAACCACCCACAAGCTTGAGGTGGAAGACCGCGCTTTACTTGCAGATGTTTTGCGCGACAAGCTCAAATTAACAGGAACACACGTTGGTTGCGACACCAGCCAATGCGGTTGCTGCACCCTCCTCATGAACGGTGATACGGTTAAATCGTGCACCGTGTTGGCAGTGCAAGCCAATGGCGCCCAAATTACAACCATCGAGGGATTGGCCAGCGGTGCTAACTTGCACCCCATTCAAGTTGCTTTTTCCAATTGCCATGCACTTCAATGCGGATTTTGTACCCCCGGGATGATCATGGCCACAGCGGGCTTGCTAGCAAACAACCCACAACCCACAGACGCCCAAATTCATGAAGGTTTGGCCGGTAACTTGTGCAGATGCACGGGCTACATCAACATTGTTGAGTCGGTCAAACAAGCCGCCACGGCCATGCAGGAGAAACAAGCATGAATGCCCGATTCACTCCCTCACGCCAAGAGGATTTATCTCTCATTACAGGTAAAGGTCATTTCACGGCAGATCACAATTACCCAGGCATGTTGCACGCTTATGTCATTCGATCCATGCATGCACACGCCCACATTAAGCACCTCAATTTAGAAGCTGTTCGCGCATACCCTGGGGTGCGCTGGGTGGCAAGCGCTGAAGATTTAAAAGCAATGGGTGCTGGCAACATTGTCAACCCCATCACGGCCAAAGGCAAAGGAGGTGAAGAGCAAGTTTTGGCACTCATGCCTATTTTGGCTGAAGGCACTGTGCGCTTTGTGGGTCAACCGATTGCCGTGGTTTTTGCAGTTTCAGCGCTTTGTGCGCAAGATGCCGCTGAGCTTGCTGAAATCGAATTCGAAGTTCTCGAAGCCAGTGTTGACCCAGAACAAACAACGCTTCCAAGTGCAGTTCAATTGCATGGTAATGCGCCTCGCAATGTATCTGTGCATTTTGCGTCGGGCGATGCAGAACCCGTGAATGCCGCATTTGCCAAAGCCACCTTCACCAGCCAGCTTAGAGTTTTAAGCCAAAGACTCATGGGCGTTCCCATGGAGCCAAGGGCAGTCGTAGCCATCCACGATGAAGTTGCTGGCATCACGACTGTGCATACGCCTCATCAAGGCATTTTGGGAATGCGCAACTTTTTAGCACTGGCTTCAGGTGCTACACCAGAATCCTTGCGCATTGACGCCAACGATGTGGGAGGGTCATTTGGACTTCGCGGTGGGCCGTACAGCGAGCATGCCGCGTTGGTATTGGCAGCTCGCCACCTCGGCTGCGCAGTCAGCTGGGTTGGCTCTAGAAGCGAAATTTTTCTCAGTGATTGGCATGGTCGTGCCTTGATCTTGAATGGCGAAATAGCACTCGATGTCGAGGGCCACATATTGGCCATTCGATTCAAGGACCGTGTTGATGCGGGGGCCTACAACTGCATGATGAGCACCTTCATTGGCACACGGAATCTGTCGATCACCATGGGCGGGGTCTACCAAATCCCTGCGCTCTTCATGGAGTCAGAGGTGGTGTACACCAACACCACGCCGGTATCTGCCTATCGCGGTGCAGGACGACCCGACATTGCCTACGCCATTGAACGTTTGGTTGACTTTGCTGCGCACCAACATGGCTTTGACCCTGTTGCCTTGCGCCGCAAAAATTTCATTGCAGAATCTGCGTTTCCCTACAAAACAGCTAACGGTAGCACCATAGACACCTGCTTGAGTGAAAAGTTACTTGACCGCGCTTTGGCAATATCACACTACGCCACATTTGAAGAACGCCGCGCCCAATCTTTAAGTCAAGGTAAATTTCGCGGTATTGGCCTGTCTACTTTTCTCGAGGCATCGGGTGCAGGAACCGCACCAAAAGATCAAGCTTGGGGCGAATTCAATGCCAACGGTAATTTGTATGTTTACGGTGTCACGGGTCCTTCGGGCCAAGGCCACTCCACTTCATTTGCCAGCATCATCGAAAAAGCATTGGGTTGGCCGGCCGATCGTGTGCGCTATGAAGCTGGTAAAGCCAATCAAAAATTGCTAGGCAATGGAACAGGTGGATCCCGTTCCTTATACGGTGCTGGCAGTGCTATTTTGGCCATGTGCCATCAGATGCTTGAAACCATCAAACCGCATGCAGCGAAGACGATGGGTGTCGACATAGCTCAGGTTCATTTTGAAAATGGTGTTTGGCTTGCGAACGGTTCCACCACTACAACGGCCCAAATCATTGATGCTCTGAAAAACGAAGATAAAACCTCTCTAAGTGCATTGGGTGAAGCGATTTCAGGCGCAACGTATCCCAATGGATGTCACGTCGCTGAAGTAGAAATTGATCCCGCAACGGGTGAAACTCACTTGATTCATTACTATGCCGTGGACGACTTGGGACAAGTGATCTCACCACAACTTGTTCGTGGACAAGTGCATGGCGGCGTTGTGCAAGGCTGGGGGCAAGCTTTTTGCGAGCAAGTGGTTTATGACAGCCAAGGCCAGTTGCTGACCGGCAGTTTCATGGACTACGCCATGCCGCGTGCTGGCTGCGTTCCCCACTTAACGAATGAAACTTACGAAGTCCGAACCCAACTTAATTTGTTGGGCTCTAAAGGTGTGGGCGAGTCAGGTTGCACGGGCTCCTTGCCTGCATTGGCCAATGCCGTCATGAGCGCTTTGCGCCCCTACGGCATCAACCAAATGGACATGCCTTTCACTGCTCCCAAAATTTGGGCTGCTTTACAAAAAGCCAAGGCCTAATCGGACCTCAGAAAAGTATCACTGAACTTCAATACCTGCCATCGGCACATAGGTGCGCCACTTCTGACGCTCTTGCCGCTCTCCTGCCAACAACTCTGCCAAGGTCTGTTTGATCGGCACAAAGGCAAACCCCTCCATCCGAGACTTGATGGGGTCTGTGGTCACGGCTTCATTCATCAGATCATTCAAGCGCTGCTGTATCTCTAAAGGTGTGGAAGCGGGTACTGCAATGCCCAAGAACCCACCTTGAATGGTGAAGTTGGGATAGGACTCAGTGATCATCGGCACGTTCGGATATTTTTTTAGACGGGTGGTACTGTGAACAGCCAGTGCACGTAAAACTTTTGACGCCACAAATGAATCGCCTTGCACGGTGTCTGTAAAAATGACCTGTATCTGCCCCCCAATCAACTCCGACATGGCTTGATTAACTTGTTTATAGGGAATAGGCGTCAAGTTAATGCCTGCGGTATTTGCAAATAAGGCACATGTCACTTGTGAAGACGCATTGAAATGTCCGTAATTGATGGAGCCTGGAGCGGCCTTGGCGGCTGCAACAAATTCTTGCAAAGTGGACCACGGTGCATCGGGACGCACCAACATGTAGGTGGAGCCAGTTCCAAAAGATCCAACCAATCGAAAATCTTTATCCGGGTCGTAGGGTAATTTTTTAAATAAACTGGGATTGGCCAAATGGGTAGAAGTTGTTGCAAGCAGCAAGACGGAGCCATCTGCAGGCGCTTTGCGGACCATTTCGACGCCCAAGATGCCATTGGCTCCGGCGCGGTTCTCTACAACCACAGCTTGCCCAGTTTTGCGTGTGATGAAGTCTGCAAACATTCGGGCAGAAATATCACCCGAGCCCCCCGGGCCAAATGGAACAATGATCTGAATTGATTTAGGTTGCGCCCACGCAACGGGCAAAGCTGTTAAAGGCAACGACCCCATCCATCCTGCAAAATGCCGTCTTTTCATTTTGTCTCTCCATCAGTTTGTATAGAAAAATGATTGCAAACTTCTTGGGTATGTTCGCCAATATTGGGCGCTCTGTGAACAACCGGCGGGCGTATGCCATCAAACGAAATAGGAAGCCCCACAATCTTCATGTCCAAATCTGGAATGTTTTGAAAAATACCGATTTCGTGAGTTTGCGGTTGTGCCAAGACTTGCTCGAAATTGTGAATGGGTGCGCAAGGGATACCCAATCCTTCAAGCAATTCATTCCAATGTTCGGTTGTCTGAGTGCGAAATATTTTTTCCATCTCAGGAATGATGCTTGCCTTGTTCTTAACGCGAAGTGCGTTCGTGGCGTACAAAGGATCTCGTGCCCAATCCTCCCTGCCCAATGCCGTGACCAATTTAATAAACAACCGGTCATTTGCAGCAGCCACAACCACCTCACCATTCAAAGTTGGCAGTGCTTGAAAGACCACTACATTGGGATTACCACTACGGTGTCTTGCTGGCTGCTTTTTCGTAACCTGATAGCCAGCCATCATGACCTGCAACCAACCCATTGCTGTTTCAAACAATGAAGTGTCCACAACACAGCCCTTACCAGTTTGCTGACGTTGAAACAATGCTGCAATGCATCCCAATGCAGACCAGATGCCAGTACCCAGATCCAACACTTGCATACCCACACGCGAAGTTGGCCCGTTCTCATCGCCATTGACGCTGAACAATCCGGCGAAGGCTTGAATCATGGGTTCATACCCAGGGTCGAGCTTTTTGGGTCCCTTATGGCCAAAGGCGGTAAGTGAACAATAGATCAAACGCGGGTTCAAAGCGCAAATTTCTGCAGAACCTAAACCCAATTCTTCTAGCAAGCCAGGACGCATGTTCTGTACAAAGACGTCTACTTCAGACAAATACTTCTTCAGCCACTGAATGTGCTCAGGATTTTTGACATCGAGGGCAATGCTTTTTTTGCCATGGTTCATGGCCTGAAAAGTGGTTGCAGTGCCTTGCCAGAAAGGCGGCCCCCAACCTCGGGCATCGTCACCCGTTTCGGGTCGTTCAATCTTCACAACATGGGCACCAAGAGACGACAAAATTTCGCTCGCGTAGGGGCCCGCGATGTTCTGCCCCATTTCTAAAACTCGAATACCGCTTAATGGCAAATTGGCTTTATCTTGCATGATTAACGACCCGTGAAGTTAGGTTTTCGCTTTTCAATGAAGTGCTGGACACCTTCCTTGAAGTCGTGGGTTTCACGGCATAAGGCAATTTCTCTGTCAGCGATGTAGGTAGCTTGCCCAAAGGTTTGATATCGGGCCTGCTGAAGTTGCTTTTTGATAATGCGCGTCGATCGGATAGAGCACGATGAAGCCAGATCTTTGGCATAAGCCAGGACTGCATCCATAAAACCTTCAGAGGGTCGCAGCAAGGCCATGCCCATTTGGCTGGCTTCTTGGGCTTCGATGGTGCGACCGCTCAAGAGCAAATCAGCAGTGTGCAATGGCCCTATTAGGCGCGGCAGCAACCACGCCAATCCATGCTCTGCAACCAAGCCTCTTCGTGTGTAGGGAAGTGCTACTTTGGCACCACTGGCTATGAAGCGTATGTCGCAATAAAGCGCCAGGCAAAGACCCACACCCGCAGCCGCGCCGTTCATGGCAGCGATAAGAGGTTTGTCAAATCCAAACAAATAGCCATAACGCTGCATGACATCGTCTTCGGAGTCCGACTCGAAAGCTTTGCGGCCAGAAGACCCCAAAATGGCCATGTCCATGCCGGCACAAAAGGCTCTGCCAGCACCGGTAAGCACCACACACCGGACAGAATCATCCTGTTGAGAAGTTTCTATCACCGATCGAAACTCAACTTCCAAAGTTGGTGTCCAAGCGTTAAGCCTATCGGGACGGTTTAAGGTAATAAGACCCACACCATCCTGTACGGTGTAATTCAATTCTGACCATTCCACGGTAAGCCTTTGCTATAAAGTGAAGAAATATTATGTACACAGATGCAGTCATGGGCAATGAGGGCAATGCAATGTTTACCCTAAGCGACACGGTAAAGTTTGTAAGGGATGGTATTTGGCAAAGCCCTCCTATAAACTGTCCTTTCTTAAAACGCGTTAACTGGCCAATGTCGTTGATAGTGAGATAACTTATGCACCCATTAAAGACATTGCCTTTGAACTGAACTGACAGGCACTTATGCACAAAATAAAATTTTTATATGCAATCGCATTTCTGCTCACATTCAATTCAGCTTTTGCACTTTCTTTAAGTATTCCCAAATCACTCATTGACTTGGCTGTTGTCAAAAAATTTCCTAAAGAAAAATTAACAGTCGTGTTGGATCAACCCTCAACCAAATTCAGCAAAGAACGACAAAAAATTGAATTGTGTGGCATTTGGACCATCAAAGTACCGCAGCGCTCGGGAGACTTTTGCATAGATACACAGCCAGTTTGGAACAAATCAAAAGGTGATATTGAAATATCAAAAGTCAATATTTTGAAGCTTGTTACTGCTGACGGCAAAGAACTTTCAAGCACAGTCATTCATGTTTTAAATTCCTCACTGCTAACCATGTTAGATGGAACTTCTGTTTACCATGTACCGGATATGGTTGGAAAGAACTTAGAGTCTATTGAAGTTCAAGACAACAGTTTCAAGCTGATTTTTTAATTCGCCCTCTACACTTCCAGC
>CAIODE010000466.1 GCA_903856875.1 uncultured Burkholderiales bacterium | reverse complement strand
TTTCAATTTTGATGGCGCTTTGGGACAACTTCGGAATGAGCGACAACGTGAGAAAGCCATGCGCAATGGGCGCACCAAAAGGCCCCGCCTTGGCTTTTTCGACATCGATGTGAATCCATTGATGATCGCCAGTGGCCTCTGCAAACAGGTTGATTTGTTCTTGCGTGATTTCGGTCCATGGCGATACCGCCACGGTTTGGCCAATGCACGCTGCGAGTTCTTGAAGGGTTTGAAATGTTTTCATAGGATGCACTCTAAACAGCTTTTCATCAGAGATCAATGACCACGTTGCCCAATTGGCCTGCCTCAACGGCTTCATGGGCTTGCGCAATTTGATCCAAAGTAAAGCGCGCGCCAATGGTGTGCTGGAGTTGCCCTGCCGCCAGCAATTCGTTTGTGCGATTGACGCACCAAGTTCTGTCTGCAGGCAACAAGTCATAAACCAAGAAAAATTTCAAGCCAATGGAGTTGAACAACAAGGGGCGAAATGTCAACGGAATATCACCCACCACATTAGAGCCATAACCCACCAATTGGCCGTGCGGTGCCAAGCCACCCTGAGTCACCCACTTCGATGCCGTTGCAAAGTCCATGTCAATGATCACATCGACACCGCGGCCAGCAGTGAAGACTTTCAAGCGATCGACCACTGATTCTGTTTTGTACAAAATGGTTTCAACAGCACCTGCGGCTTTGGCGTGCGCAGCCTTCTGCTCTGAACCCACTGTGCCAATAACTTGACCGCCATATTGCGTTACCATTTGAGTGATGTAATGCCCCACAGCAGATGATGCGCCCGTGACCAAAACTTTTTTACCACGCAAGCTTTCGTCGCCTGCCAAGTGCACGGCTTGAACGGCCGTCAAACCCGGAATGCCCATGCACGCACCAGCGGCAAAATCGGTGTTGTCTGGCAATTTCACGGCTTGAGCTTCTGGCAACACAATGACTTCAGAGGCTGTGCCATGGGCACGCTGCCACTGCGCATTCCAAATCCAAACACGCTCACCCACACGCTGCTTGGAGACACCCTCGCCCACCGCTTCAATGACGCCCGCGCCATCGCTGTGCGGCACCACCCACGGATCCGTTAAAGGCCGCGCGCGGCGCGACTTCACATCGGATGGGTTGACCCCTGAGGTGGCCATTCGCACAAACACTTCACCAGCGCCTGGCGCCTTGAGGGGCAATGACCCCAGCACCATGACATCGCGGGCTTCACCATTTTTTTCATACCAAGCGGCACGTGTTGTCAGCGTCGAGGTCATCGCTAAATCCTTAAACGCGTTCCAAAATAACAGCAATGCCTTGACCCACGCCAATGCACATGGTGCACAGCGCATAGCGGCCGCCCGTGGCGTGCAATCGGTTCACAGCGGTGGTGGCCAAACGCGCGCCCGATGCGCCCAGTGGATGGCCCAAAGCAATGGCACCGCCCCATGCATTCACACGTTCGTCGTCGTCTTTCAAACCCAACATGCGCAAAACTGCCAAGCCCTGCGCTGCAAAGGCTTCGTTCAATTCGATCACATCAATTTGGTCCAATCTGAGGCCTGTTTGTGCCAGCACTTTCAAAGTGGCAGGTGCAGGGCCAATGCCCATGACACGCGGTGCAACACCCGCTGTGGCCATGCCCACTACACGCGCTTTGGGAGTGAGTCCATATTTGCCAGCCAAAGTTTCGTTGGCCAACAACAAGGCGCAAGAGCCATCATTGACGCCACTGGCATTGCCAGCGGTCACGGTGCCATCGGGTCGCACCACACCTTTGAGTTTGGCCCAAGATTCCATGCTGGTTTCGCGGGGGTGTTCGTCTTGATCCACCACAATGGCATCGCCCTTTTTCTGGGGACTGGTGACGGCCGTAATTTCGCGCGCCAAGTGTCCAGCTTTCTGCGCTGCCACGGCTTTCATCTGGCTGGCCAAGGCCATCCGGTCTTGCGCTTCGCGTTCAATTTTGTAATCGGTGGCCACGTTTTCAGCGGTCTCTGGCATGGAATCCACACCGTATTTTTCTTTCATCAATTTATTCACAAAGCGCCAGCCAATGGTGGTGT
>CAIODE010000465.1 GCA_903856875.1 uncultured Burkholderiales bacterium | reverse complement strand
TTTGCGCCTCTACCCATGAGGGCGGCTACAGCTTCAGAGGGCTTTAACTTGCCATCCAACAAAGCCAGCACACCTTGCGAAATGGGCATGTCAACACCCAAGTCTTGCGCTCGCTTGACCACGGTACGTGCACTGTAGACACCTTCTGCAACGTGGCCCAATGATTGAAGGGCCTGCTGCAAGTCCATGCCCTGCGCCAGCAACATGCCGACCTTGCGATTGCGACTGAGATCGCCAGTCGAAGTAAGGACCAAATCGCCCAAACCCGACAAACCCATGAATGTTTCTGACTTGGCACCCAAGGCCACGCCCAATCGCGTCATTTCTGACAAGCCCCGTGTGATCAAGGCTGCGCGAGCGTTCAAGCCTAAATTCAAACCATCGCTCAAGCCAGTGGCAATGGCCAATACATTTTTCACAGCACCACCGACCTCGACACCCACGATGTCTTCGTTGGCATAGACACGCAAGCTGGGGCTGTGAAAAGCATCGACCAAAATTTGCTGAACACTGGCATGCGCACTGGCTGCAACCAGTGCTGTCGGTTGCGCGCGCGCCACTTCCAATGCAAAACTGGGGCCGCTCAGTGCACCCGACTTTAAATTCGGCGCCACCTGCTGACACACCTCATGTGGCATGGCGCCAGAACCAACACCCTCAGAGGCTGCCTCGAAACCTTTGCACAGCCAAGCCACTGGAACCCGCATGTCTTTCAAGTTCATCAGCATGCCGCGCAAGGCCGACATGGGCGTTCCAATGACGATCAAATCATGCTTGGCAGCCCATGTGGCCAATTCAGAATCTGGCGAACTGATGCACTGCAATGCTTCAGGGAAATCAACTTCCGGCAGATAGCGCTGGTTGCTGCGTTGCGATTGCATGGCTTTGGCAGCAGCAGCGTCACGCGTCCACAGTTGAACTCGATGACCCGCCGCGTGGCGACTGGCACTGATGGCCAGTGCTGTTCCCCAAGCACCTGCCCCGATGACCGCAATCTTCAGGCTCATTGAGGGGCCTCGCGGCAAATTACTGAATTTGCGGGGCCGCAGCTTTTTCTGCGGCCTCAGCTTGCTGCTGCTCGTACATGGCTTGGAAATTAATTTCAGCCAAGTGCACAGGGGGAAAGCCTGCGCGTGTGACCAAGTCGGCCACGTTGCCGCGCAAGTAGGGGTACACAATTTGCGGGCAAGCAATGCCCATGATGGGGCCCATTTGGTCTTCTGGCAAATTGCGGATTTCAAAAATACCTGCTTGCTTGCACTCGACCAAGAACACCGTTTTGTCTTCAATTTTGGTGTGGACCGTGGCGGTGACACAAATTTCGTAGACACCCTCTGCAGCTTGATTGGCCTCAACACCCAGCTGAATATCCACAGCAGGTTGTTGCTGTTCCAACAAAATGCCAGGTGAGTTGGGCTGCTCCAAAGACGCCTCTTTCATGTAAACGCGCTGGATTTGGAACACAGGGGTGCTTGCTTCTGACATAAAAACTCTTGTTTGAAAGTGATCTTCTCTAGGCCGCTTGAAAAAGCCCCTGCCCTGAGACTGGGCTGATTATCGCCTATGCAAGGAGGGGCACCAAGCCGCCCTTGGCATCAAGCGCTATCAAATCGTCGCAACCACCGACATGGGTTTCACCGATGAAAATTTGAGGCACGGTTCTGCGTCCTGTGATGTTCATCATGTGCTCTCTGGCCTCGGGCTGGGTATCTATTCGAATTTCTTCAATTTCAGTGACCCCCTTGGCCTTCAGTATCTGCTTGGCGCGAACACAGTAGGGGCAAACAGCCGTGGTGTACATCTTCACGTGTGACATGACAACTCCAATCAAAACTCTAAAATAGCAGGACTTTTTTTCAGCCCCAATTAGGCTTTCTCAACAGGCAGGCTGGCTTCACGCCAAGCCTTCAGGCCACCGGCCAATGCCTGTGCGCGTTCATAGCCCAACTTTTGAGCCTGGGCTGCTGCCCGACTTGCACGGCCGCCAACTTGGCAAACCAAAATCACAGGCAAGCTTTTGTTTTTGACCATCAATGGGAGCT
>CAIODE010000464.1 GCA_903856875.1 uncultured Burkholderiales bacterium | reverse complement strand
GGTTTGGGCAAAAAGTTTGGGCTATAATCAGCGGCTTCGTGCCTGTGAGGGCGCGTTAGTTCATTCACTGTTTAACCCTAAGCCGCGTTGCGCTTTTTGCGCTTGGCCAGAAAAGGACACTTTGTCCTGATCTTCAACAACGCTGCTTCCAACGCATCCAAGGAGCCATCATGGCTGTTCAACAAAATAAAAAGTCACCTTCTAAGCGTGGCATGCATCGTTCGCACAATGCCCTCAATGTGCCTGGTATCGCAGTCGAGCCAACGACTGGCGAAACACATTTGCGTCACCACATCAGCCCCAACGGTTTTTACCGTGGCCGCCAAGTTCTGAAGAACAAATCAGAAGCCTAATTGACGCTTGAAATACAGGCCCGATGCTACATTCAAGGTAGCCTCGGGCCTTTGTATTTGTGTCTATTGACAACATGTCATCCAAAGAATTTTTCACCCTTGCTGTAGATTGCATGGGGGGAGATCACGGGCCAAGCGTCACGCTGCCCGCTTGCCGTCTTTTTCTAGACACACATCCTCAAGCTCGCTTGCAATTGGTAGGGCAGGCAGACTCACTTTCTTCTTTTCAGCATGAACGTGCCGTCATCGTTGTAGCCACTGAGGTGGTCGGGATGGATGACCCGGTTGAGGTGGCTCTGCGCAGAAAAAAAGACTCTTCCATGCGTGTGGCCATTGAGTTGGTTAAGTCGGGTCAAGTTGATGCTGCGGTTTCGGCTGGAAATACCGGCGCATTGATGGCCATTGCGCGTTATGTTCTTAAAACCATGGATGGCATTGACCGCCCGGCCATTGCGGGGCAAATGCCCAATTTCAAAGGCGGTGGTACCACCATGCTGGATTTGGGTGCCAATGTTGATTGCTCACCTGAGCATCTTTTGCAGTTTGCAGTCATGGGTTCGGCATTGGTTTCTGTCTTGCAAGACAATGAAAGCCCAAGCGTTGGCTTGTTAAATATTGGCGAAGAAGCCATCAAAGGCAACGAAATCATCAAAAAAACCGGTGAATTGCTGCGATCTGCTGGTAACTCCGGCGATTTGAATTTTTATGGCAATGTCGAAGGCAATGACATTTTCAAGGGAACTGTCGATATTGTGGTCTGCGATGGCTTTGTTGGGAATGTGGCGCTGAAGGCCAGCGAAGGCTTGGCAACCATGATGGGTGGATTTCTGAAATCAGAGTTTTCTCGCAACATTTTCACCAAAATTGCTGCTATCTTTGCTTATCCTGTTCTAAATTCATTTAAAAACAGAGTTGATCATCGCCGATACAATGGCGCGGCGCTGTTGGGCTTGCGCGGCTTGGTTTTCAAAAGCCATGGCTCGGCAGATGAGTTGGCGTTCGGAGTCGCCTTGAACCGAGCGTATGATGCTGCCAGACATCAACTGCTTAGCCGCGTTGCTGCTCGAATTGCACATGCAGCCCCTTTGTTGAATGCACAAGGGCTTGCTGAAAATTCAGCCAACTCGTCCGCTCTCGAATGACCATTTATTCTCGTATTTCTGGCACAGGCAGCTATTTGCCGCCACGAAAACTGACCAATGCTGACCTGGTTGCCGAATTGGCGGCACAGGGCGTCGAAAGCTCTGACGATTGGATCGTCGAACGAACAGGCATTCGCGCCCGCCATTTTGTCGACCCAGGCGTTGGCAGCAGTGATTTAGGGTTCGAAGCAGCCCAGCGTGCCATGCAGGCAGCTGGTTGCCAGTCCTCAGAAATTGATCTGATCATTGTGGCTACTTCAACCCCAGACATGGTGTTCCCATCCACAGCCGCCTTGCTTCAAAGCAAATTAGGCATTGTCGGATGCCCCGTTTTTGATGTGCAAGCGGTTTGCAGCGGGTTCATCTATGCCATGACTGTGGCAGATGCCATGATTAAAACTGGTACGGCCAAACGAGCCTTGGTCATCGGTGCTGAAGTCTTTAGCCGCATCCTTGATTTCAAAGACCGAACCACCTGCGTGTTGTTTGGCGATGGTGCTGGCGCAGTTGTGTTGGAGGCTTCCAGCACGCCAGGCATTTTGGCCACCGACATTCACGCAGATGGCAAATATTCAGAACTTTTGTGCGTACCGGGTCACGTATCGGGTGGCGCTATTTTGGGTGATCCTGTTTTGAAAATGGATGGACAAGCCGTTTTCAAACTGGCTGTTGGCGTTCTTGAAGAAACAGCCCTTGCATCTTTGAGCAAAGCTGGTTTGAACGCCAGTGACATCGATTGGTTAGTGCCCCATCAGGCCAATATTCGCATCATGCAAAGCACTGCGCGAAAACTCAAAATGTCAATGGACAAAGTCATTGTCACAGTTGATCAACATGGCAATACATCTGCTGCTTCTATTCCCTTGGCGCTTGACCACGGCGTACGTTCTGGGCAAATTACCAAAGGCCAAACCCTGATGCTTGAAGGCGTTGGGGGTGGATTTACTTGGGGTTCGGTCCTCTTAAAATATTGACCCATTCTGATTTGAAATCATGAGTTCATTTGCTTTCGTTTTCCCCGGTCAAGGCTCCCAATCGGTGGGCATGTTGGACGCATGGGGTGATCATCCGGCGGTCCTAGAAACTTTGAAAGAAGCTTCTGATGCGATGGGTGAAGACTTGGGTGCGCTGATTCATCTTGGCCCTAAAGAAGCCTTAGCCTTAACGACCAACACGCAACCTGTCATGTTGGTTTCTGCCGTTGCAGCCTATCGTGCTTGGTTGGCTGAAGGCGGTGCTCAACCTGCTGTGGTTGCAGGCCATTCCTTGGGTGAGTATTCTGCGCTTGTGGCTGCTGGTGTTTTGACCTTGGCGCAGGCAGCGCCCCTGGTTCGATTTCGTGCTGCCGCCATGCAAGATGCTGTCGCATTGGGTGTGGGTGCCATGGCCGCCATCCTGGGAATGGATGCTGCGAAAGTCATTGAAGGGTGTGGGCAAGCAAAAGCCACTTTCCCTTCTGACAGCGGCGAAGTCGTCGAGGCTGTGAATTTCAACGATCCCGCTCAAACTGTGATTGCGGGTAGCAAAGCTGCCGTTGAAAAGGCGTGTGAAGTTTTAAAAGCCATGGGCGCAAAGCGTGCTTTGAACTTGCCCGTTTCAGCGCCTTTCCATTCCAGTCTCATGCAACCTGCAGCAGAAAAGTTGAAAGAAAAACTGGCCGCTACCACATTTGCAGCGCCCCAAATTCAAGTCGTCAACAACATCGATGTGGCTGTTGAAACCAACGCCGATCGCATTCGCGATGCTCTTTATCGCCAAGCCTTTGGCCCCGTGCGTTGGGTTGAATGTGTTCAGGCCATCAAGGCCAAAGGCGTCACCATGGTCCTTGAATGTGGTCCTGGCAAAGTTTTGGCAGGTATGGTCAAGCGGATTGATGCTGACATGACAGGGCTGCCCGTGTTCGACCCTGCCTCCTTGGCAGAAGCCAAAGGAGCATTGCCATGACAACGACAGAATTCAAAGGACAAGTTGCACTGGTCACTGGTGCTTCTAGGGGGATTGGCGCTGCCATTGCACTGGAATTGGCCAAAAAAGGCTTAAAAGTGATTGGCACGGCCACCACAGACGATGGCGCAGCCCGTATTTCTGATGCCTTGGCTGCCTATTCGGGCTGCCGTGGTGCCAATTTGAATGTCAATGACGCTGGCGCAGGCGAAGCGCTGATCGATGACATCGTCAAATCTCAAGGCGGCTTGCATGTTTTGGTCAATAACGCTGGCATTACGCGTGACACATTGGCCATGCGAATGAAAGACGACGATTGGGATGCCGTTTTGGACACCAATTTGAAGGCTGTTTTTCGCATGAGTCGCGCAGCCATTCGGCCCATGATGAAACAGCGCTATGGCCGAATTATCAGCATTACAAGCGTGGTGGGGGCCTCAGGCAACCCAGGGCAAGCCAATTACGCCGCTGCCAAGGCAGGTGTGGCCGGTATGACCCGCGCTTTGGCCCGAGAGTTGGGCAGTCGCAACATCACGGTCAATTGTGTGGCGCCAGGCTTCATAGCCACGGACATGACAGCCGCTTTGCCAGAGGCACAGCACCAAGCCCTGATGGCTCAAATTCCATTGGGTAAACTGGGTTTACCTGAGGATATTGCCCATGCAGTGTCCTATTTGGCCAGTCCGCTGGCAGCTTACGTTACGGGTCAGGAATTGCATGTCAATGGCGGCA
This sequence comes from uncultured Burkholderiales bacterium, assembly GCA_903856875.1. GTDB lineage: Bacteria > Pseudomonadota > Gammaproteobacteria > Burkholderiales > Burkholderiaceae_C > Limnohabitans_A. The sequence goes on along the minus strand of CAIODE010000464.1, from coordinate 3,465 downwards.
TGCACATGTCCTGATAAAATCTCCTTTTTTACAACCCTCAGAGGGAATCCATGAGCGATATCGAAGCACGTGTCAAAAAAATCATTGCCGAGCAACTTGGCGTTGAAGAGTCACAAGTCACACCAGAGAAAGCATTTGTTGCTGACCTGGGTGCCGACTCTCTCGACACCGTTGAATTGGTGATGGCTTTAGAAGATGAATTTGGAATTGAAATTCCAGACGAAGACGCTGAAAAGATCACGACCGTCAAAGCGGCGATTGACTACGCCCAAAGCAAAAAGGCTTGATCTGAGATGACCCGTCGCCGCGTTGTTGTTACGGGCCTGGGATGTATCAGCCCCGTTGGAAACACGGTTGCGGAGGCATGGGCCAATCTCTTGGCAGGTCAGTCTGGTATTGGCCTGATCTCCAAATTTGACACCTCAGCTTTCGCTTGCAGAATTGCAGGTGAAGTGAAGGGTTTCAATTTGGAGCAGTACATCAGCGCCAAAGAGGCGCGCACGATGGACTCCTTTATCCATTACGGTATCGCAGCCGCTGCACAAGCCGTAGCAGATGCTGGCTTGCCCACGGGTGAAGCCTTGGACGACGAATTGGCCACACGCATTGCTTGCGTGATTGGTTCTGGCATTGGCGGTTTGCCCATGATTGAGCAAACGCATGTCGAGTACACAGCGCGCGGCCCGCGCCGCATTTCTCCCTTCTTTGTACCTGCTTCCATCATCAACATGATTGCGGGTCATGTCTCTATGCGTTTTGGCTTCAAGGGCCCTAACTTGGCCGTTGTCACCGCTTGCACCACAGGCCTTCATTGCATTGGCGAAGCCAGTCGCATGATTGAATATGGTGACGCAGACGTTGTGGTGGCAGGTGGCTCTGAAGCCACCATTTCGCCGCTGGGCTTGGGTGGCTTTGCAGCCATGCGCGCTTTGTCTACGCGCAACGACGATCCCGCAGCAGCATCCCGCCCTTGGGACAAAGACCGCGATGGTTTTGTCTTGGGTGAAGGCGCGGGTGTGATGGTGGTCGAGGAATACGAACACGCTAAAGCACGCGGTGCCAAAATTTACGCCGAAATTTGCGGCTATGGCATGAGCGCTGATGCGGGTCACATGACTGCGCCCAGCATGGACGGACCTCGTCGAGCCATGGTGTCAGCCATGCGCAATGCGGGCATCAATGCAGACCAAGTGGGTTACTTGAACGCCCATGGTACCTCCACCCCATTGGGTGATTTGAATGAAACCAATGCCATCAAAGCAGCCTTGGGTGATCACGCCAAGAAAACTTTAATCAGCTCCACCAAGTCTATGACGGGGCACTTGTTGGGAGGCGCAGGTGGCATTGAGAGTATTTTCACAGTCTTGGCTTTGCACCATCAAAAAGTGCCGCCCACCATCAACTTGGACAACCAAGATCCGGAATGTGATTTGGATTATTGTGCCAACACCGCACGCGACATCAACATGGAATACGCGTTGAAAAATAACTTCGGTTTCGGCGGCACCAATGGCAGTTTGGTTTTCCGTCGGATCTAATTCCTTTGAATCAAAACGCCCCATCGGTCGATTACCCGGTGGGGCGTTTTTTTTGGGACGCTTTTTGGGTCATTGGCCTAGCAATGCTGTCTTTTCTGGCGCTCATTGCAAGTCTTTTGGCTGAGCTGTTTGATGGGTGGCGAGCGGCATGCCTGTGCGGCACCTGGCTGTTGCTGACGATTTATTCTGTGTACAGTTTAAAAAGCAAGTCGTCCAAAACTTGGCTGTGTTGGGATGGCCATGAGTGGCAGATTCAGACCCCCATTGACCCTCATTTACATGACGGTTACGCAATCAGCGTACATTTGGATTTTCAGCAATATCTGTTTGTCTCTTTGCTTAATTCAACATCACGCACGCAGTGGTTTTGGGTTGCAAAGCGAACATTCCCTGAGCGTTGGCATGGATTTCGTTGCGCTGTATATTCCTCAATCGAATGAGTTTTCTGTGCAGAGATTAAATGGGAGTTTGGGTAGCTTATGAGACTGATGAAATTTAAATCGCTGAGTGTTCTGCTTTCCCTGTGTTTGTCTTTAGGACTTCTCACAATCGCGCTTGCACCCACTCATGCGCTTGCGCAGCAAACCATCGTCAAGGGTTTGCCTGACTTCACGGAATTGGTCGAACAAGTGGGCCCATCGGTGGTCAATATTCGCACGCTGGAAAAAGTTCGCAGCCAAACCCCCAATGGTGGGGGCATGGATGAGGAAACCCAAGAATTGTTCCGTCGATTCTTTGGTATTCCAATGCCCAACACCCCCAATGCGCCCAATGCCCCCAGACAAGCGCCTCGCCAAGGGAGAACGCCAGCACCCGAAGAGACTCAACCCAGGGGTGTCGGTTCAGGATTTATTTTGACAGCCGATGGTTTCATCATGACCAATGCCCATGTGGTTGACGGTGCAGATGAGGTCCTCGTGACATTGACAGACAAACGCGAGTTCAAGGCCAGAATCATTGGTGCTGATAAACGCACGGATGTTGCGGTTGTCAAAATCCAAGCCACGGGACTTCCTGCCGTGAAGGTGGGTGATGTGTCGCGCTTGAAAGTCGGTGAGTGGGTGATGGCCATTGGGTCACCATTCGGCCTTGATAACTCCGTCACGGCTGGCATTGTGAGCGCTAAGCAGCGTGACACTGGTGACTATTTGCCCTTTATCCAAACTGATGTCGCCATCAATCCTGGCAATTCAGGTGGGCCCCTCATCAACATGCGGGGCGAGGTGGTGGGTATCAACAGTCAAATTTATTCTCGCTCTGGCGGATTCATGGGCATTTCTTTTGCCATTCCAATGGACGAGGCCATGCGAGTCAGTGAGCAATTGCGCGCCAATGGTCGCGTCACCCGGGGTCGCATTGGCGTTCAAATTGAGCAGGTGACCAAAGAGCTTGCTGAATCAATTGGTTTAGGCAAAGCGCAGGGCGCCCTGATCAACCGCATTGAGCCAGGTGCGCCTGCCGACAAAGCGGGCTTGGAGGCTGGCGATGTGATCGTCAAGATCGATGGCAAGCCGATTGAGAAGTCTTCTGATTTGCCCCGATTGGTCGGCAATACAAAGCCTGGAACGAAAAGTACCCTGACCATTTTCAGACGCGGCGCAAGCAAAGAGTTGAGCATTGTGATTGCTGAGTTGGAACCTGAAAAAGTGGCCCAAAAACCTGTTGAAGTTGAAGAAAAACCGAAGGCTGCTAATTCTGTGCAGGGCTTGGGATTGGTGGTTGCCGATTTGACCGAGACTCAAAAAACAGAACTGAAAATCAAGGGCGGTGTCAGAGTCGAAAGCTTGATGGAGCCTGCTGTCAGAGCAGGCCTGAGAGAAGGCGATGTGATTTTGGCGATGGCCAACATCGAGGTCAACCAAGTCAAAGACTTTGTTGCGGCCTTGAGCAAATTGGACAAGTCCAAACCCGTGAGCGTGCTCTTCAG
>CAIODE010000463.1 GCA_903856875.1 uncultured Burkholderiales bacterium | reverse complement strand
TATTTCTTATGAGATAAAGAAATTGGTTGGGCTGAGGTATTAAGCTCATGCAAAATTTTATTTAGGTATTGGCCATAGCTGTTTTTACTCAACTGGGCAGCCACCTTTTGGACTACTTTTGCGCTAATCCAACCTTGGCGGTAAGCAATCTCTTCTGGGCAAGCAACCATTAGGCCCTGACGTTTTTGCAAGGTGGCAATAAATCCTGCAGCCTCGAGCAAACTGTCATGCGTTCCAGTGTCAAGCCATGCATAACCTCGTCCCATCATTTCTACACTCAACTGTTTCTGCTCCAAATAACATCGGTTCACGTCGGTGATCTCTAGTTCACCCCGAGCAGAGGGCTTGATGTCGGCGGCTATATCGCACACTTGTTGATCGTAAAAATACAGGCCCGTCACGGCGTAATTGCTTTTGGGCTGTTTGGGCTTTTCTTCAATGCTCAATGCACGCTGATGATCGTCAAAAACCACGACACCATAGCGCTCGGGGTCGTTCACATGGTAAGCAAACACACTGGCGCCGGTGGTTTGAGCGTCAGCCCTTTGCATGAGCTTCACCAAGTCGTGGCCATAAAAAATATTGTCTCCTAGAACCAATGCACTGGGGTGGTTCCCTACAAATTCTTTGCCAATGATGAAGGCTTGCGCCAAGCCATCAGGACTGGGTTGCACGGCATATTGAATGTTCATGCCCCATTGACGGCCGTCACCCAAAAGTTCAGTAAACCGCGGCGTGTCTTGGGGTGTACTGATCAGCAGCACATTTTTGATGCCAGCCAACATGAGTGTGGTCAAAGGGTAATAGACCATGGGCTTGTCGTACACAGGCATCAGTTGCTTGGAGACAGCTTGCGTCACGGGGTACAAGCGAGTCCCTGACCCGCCCGCCAAAATAATGCCTTTGCGTGTGTTCATCACATGATTTTGCCACGACTGACAGTCAGATCAAGCCATATGCACTTATGCTTGGGACTATGTCGTTTAAAGATCTGGGGCTTTCGCCCGAGTTGCTCAAAGCACTCAAACCCAAAACTTACCCAAGTCCCACCCAAGTTCAACGGGAACTGATCCCTTTTGCGCTGAAAGGCCAGGATGCTTGGGTGACTGCTCCCACCGGCTCAGGCAAAACTTTGGCTTACGCTCTTCCGCTCATTGAGCAATGGGCACTGTCAATCTCACAAAACAAAGCACCCGCAGCTTTGAAATCCGGTTATGTCAGAACGGCAAAGACAACCCAGTCTTTGGTCTTGGTGCCTACCCGAGAATTGGCGATCCAGGTCAGTCAACTTTTCATGAGCTTGGCCGCCCAGTGGGGGCATCTCTGCAAAATCACTGTTGTCTTTGGCGGTGTTTCAATCAACCCCCAAATGATGGGTCTGAGGGGCGGAACAGATATTTTGATCGCCACCCCTGGCCGCTTAATTGATTTGCTAGAACACAATGCCTTGAAAATCTCAGGCATCCAAACCTTGGTCTTGGATGAAGCCGATAAATTGCTAGAGCTTGGCTTTCAAGAAGAACTCCAATACATCTTGAACCTGCTTCCATCCAAGCGGCAAAACTTATTTTTATCGGCCACCAGACCCCAAAGCATGGTGGTTTTGGCCCAGGCCCTTTTGCACGACCCCCTTGAAATTCACATTGAAGGCGAAGCGCCCCAACCTGCCGAAATTTTGCAGCGTGCCATCTACACCGATGTCGCCAAACGCACACAGCTTCTAAAACACTTGCTCAAAGAAGAACATTTGAAACAAGTATTGGTTTTTGTTGCCACCCAGCACAGCAGCGAAATTGTGGCGGCCAAGCTGCGCGTTGCAGGTATTTCTGCAGAGCCATTTCATGGGCTACTGAGTCAGGGTAAAAGACAACAAGTCTTGGCCGACTTCAAAGCTCAGCGCGTCAAAGTGGTCCTTGCCACCGATCTGGCTTCGCGAGGCCTAGACATCGAAAAACTACCAGCTGTCTTTAATTTTGACTTTCCCAGATGAGCTGTCGATTACACCCATCGCATAGGCCGTACGGGTCGCGCTGGCGAGGCTGGCTTGGCCATTAGCTTTGTGACGCCTGAATCCTTGAGCCATTGGTCATTGATTGAAAAACGCCATGCAGTGAAACTCGACAGAGAATCCATCGAAGGTTTTGAAGCCAGCTCACCGGCCCCAGAAAAAGAAAGCGGCAGTGGCGGCATCAAAGGCAAGCGCCCCAGCAAAAAAGACAAATTGCGTCAACTGGCTGCCGCTGCAAGTCAATTGCCCAAGTGATTGATCAAACTTAAAAAGGTGCTGCCGATCCGAAGCGACGGTCGCGTTTCGAGAACCATTCCAAAGCCTCATTGAACTGTTTGGCACTGAAGTCTGGCCACAAAGTGTCAATGAAAAAAAGTTCAGCGTATGCCGCTTGCCAAAGCATGAAATTGCTGACGCGGGACTCGCCCCCCGTTCGGATGAGCAGGTCCATCTCGGGTGCACCTGCCGTGCTTAAGAAGGGCGCGAGTTCAGCTTCCGTGAGCTGGTCGATGCCAAGGCTAGGATTTGCGCGCTGCCACGATTGGGTCGCTTGTACAAAATCCCACCTGCCACCATAGTTAGCGGCCACTCTGAGAGTGATCTTGGTATTGTGTTGTGTTTGCTCTTCAGCGCGCAAAATCAAGTCTTGCAATTCAGGGCTGAATTTGGACTTGTCCCCAACGACTTTCAGGCAAACGCCATTGCTTTCCATCTCGTCCACTTCTTTTTGCAGATAACTGGCAAAAAGGTTCATCAAAACGGAAACTTCCTCGGGCGGACGCCTCCAGTTTTCGGTGCTGAAAGCGAACAAACTGAGGTGCGCAATGTCACATCTGATACATGATTCCACAACCGCCCTGACACGCTTTGCACCCGAAGCATGCCCCAATGCGGCAGGTAAAAGACGTTTTTTAGCCCACCGGCGATTTCCATCCATGATGATGCCGACGTGCTTTGGAAGAGGATTAGATGACAAACGAATTAACTTATTAAAAGACAAACTGATTTTACAACTTCGTCGCCTATGAAAAAGGCCGCTAGAAGCGGCCTTTGGATAAATTTTAATGAGCTAATTAAGCAATTAAAAACTTAGTGCGGTCTTGACCGTCAATCCATTTAGGTGCTTTGCCACGACCCGTCCAAGTTTGACCTGTAGCTGGATCACGGTATTTGGGAGCAACTTTACCGCCTGCAGATTTTCCAGAGGATTTAGCGCTGCCCCGGCCAGATGGGAATATATCTTGAACAGTTAATCCAAATTCAGCCACCAATTCACGCGCTTTGCGAACACCTTCTGAAAGTTCCTGCTGGCGTGCAGATGCTATAGCTTGTTCCAATGCTTCGCGTTGCTTCAATAATTCTTTGTAAGAGTTAGTCATAGTGATCCCTATTAAGATAATAAACTTGTATAAATAACAAGATCCCGAATAATATCATATTCTAATGTAAATAAATGCGATTAATTATTTATAAAATCTATAAATTCAGTAATTAATTGATAAATTTAGCATTTATCTTGTCTATTCGACGACCCTCAAGAGATAAAACCTCAAAATACCAATCTTCACTTTGGACAATATCCCCCACTTCAGGTAAATAACCCAATTCAGACACAATAAATCCACTCAGGGTATTGAATAATCCCCTTTCTTCTCCATTCAATTGCTTAATATCAAGCCTCGATTTAAGTTCATTGATGGGCATTAAGCCGTCCAAGACCCATGTGCCATCTGCTTGAGATGAGGCCCATGCATCTTCAACCGTTAATGGGCGCAGCTCGCCGGTAATGGCCTCGAGTAAATCTCTGGGCGTTAGTAAGCCCTGAACCACGCCATATTCATCCACCACAAAGACCATTCGGCCCGATTTGTCGCGAAGTTGCTCCAAAAGGGTCATGCCACTTAATGTTTCAGGCACAAATGTGGCAGGAAGTGCGTATGTTTCAACAGGTAATGCGTCACCATTTGACAAAGATACCAAGCGGGAAAGACTGACCACCCCAATCACATCGTCCAAATTCCCACGACAAACGGGATACCACGAGTGTCCATCCACCCCTTCATTGAGCCCGACCTGCGCCAAACACTCTGACCGCGTCATGCCACCTTCAAACCACTGGATGTCAAGGCGCGGCACCATCAAGGAAGTCAGCGGTCGATC
>CAIODE010000462.1 GCA_903856875.1 uncultured Burkholderiales bacterium | reverse complement strand
CGGTGAGGCCTTGATCTCTAGGCCACAGCGACGCATCAGCGCCAGACTGCTGGTTTCGCATGCGTGTATCTCCGATGAATTGAAAGAATGAGTATCGCCATCAGCGGGCGCATTGACAAGGCACAAAAGTCTTTCCAAACCAGGTTGGGCCAGCCCGTCGTCGCTTCGATCTTGCGCGCAGACATACACCGTGCCTTGCTCAGGCAGCCTGCGATGTTGAAAAATATCATCAAACTCACGCTGGTAATTTTGGTTGAAAAAGACGTTATGCCGCACCATGGGAAAGCCACTGCTTTTAGCATGCATTGACAAGGTGAAAGCAGACAAAGATCGATTTTGCACGGTCACTGATTGAAAATTCGGCTGCACAGCTGGGCCTAGCAAACCCTGCGCCAAAGCGGCCACATCGCCGTTGAAAATCACATGGTCGGCTTCTAGCATTTCGCCCGAGTCAAGTTGCACACCACTGACTTGACCGCCTTGTGTGAGGATGCGTGCGCAGGCATGGCCGTAGCGGGGTTTCACCCCCCATTTTTCGCCCAACTGCGCCAGTGCTTTGGCCACTTCAAACATGCCGCCAGAGACCGACCACACGCCTTCCAATTCAACTTGCGCCACCAGCATCAAAGTGGCCGGTGCGGACCATGGCGAAGAGCCGCAGTAAGTGGCGTAGCGGCCAAAGAGTTGTTGCAAACGAGGGTCGTGAAAGTGTCTGCCCAAACTGTGCCACAAACTGGCGAAAGGCCCCAAGCCCGTGAGCGTTGCCATGCCTTGTAATCCCAAATCGCCCACCATGCTCAACAGATCGGGTCGCTCGCTTCGAATGTAGGGCTTCTCTAGCGTGTCATACAGGCTGCGTGCTTGCTTGCAGAAACCTAAAAACCTTTTGGCTTCTTGCGGGCTGCTGAAAGCTGCGATGGCATCTGCACTGCGAGCCGTGTCAGACAACAAATCGAGTGTCTGTGGACTGCCATCCCACGCATGCCTGGCCAGCACGCCAATGTTTTCGAGTTTCAAAATATCGGCAAGTGACGTGCCCATCTCTTGCAACATTTGATCCAAGACCCAGCGCATGGTAAACACAGTGGGACCGGAGTCAACGCCCACACCATCGACTTGAACTTGGCGAATTTTGCCGCCAGGCGTTGCGGAACTTTCAAGCAGCGTGACATCCAATCCGCGGTGTGCCAAGACCAAGGCACTCACCAAACCGCCAATGCCTGCACCCACCACCACCACCCTAGGAGTGTGCCTAGAATTAAGCATAGACTTTGCCATGCCATTGACCCTGCACTTGCAAAGGGACAAATCGTGCAAACATGGATTCAGAAAAATAGTCGTTTTGCGCAGCGTCTTGAATAGCTTCTAAGTGCGCGCCCGAACGCGCATAAGCGTTCATGTCAGACACACTGTCCCAAATGGTGAAAGTGGCTTGCCGCACAAAGGGAGCCTCACCCAAACCAACCGCCAATTGGCAGCCTTTGGCATCTGTCAATGCGTTTTGAGAAGGCGGCGCATGCCGCCAAAACGCAGGTGCTTTGGCCAGCTTGATGGAGGCACGCGTCAGCGCCGCCACAGGCCCCTTGATGGGTTGCGCCGCGCAAACGTCAAGTGATTGTCCGTCCCAGCTTCCGCGGCAAGACCAAGTTTTAAGCAGGGCCCAAAACAACTCGTCGGAACGCTCTTGGTAGGCTTGCAACACAATGGAGTTTGCAATGAATTCTTGAGCTGTTTGCAAAGACTCAAACAAGCCAAACAAACCTTGGCGGGAAGGGCTGGGTCGAAGTCCAAAGCCACCCTCATAGCCACTGCCCAATACTTTTGAAAACAGCAAGCCAGGAATACCTTGCAAAGCCTGGGGCCCTTTGACAATGCGCGACCAACCCCACAGCCGCGAGGCCTGTGAGATGTCAGCCAACAGCAACACGACCACTTGGTCATTGTTGGCTGTTGATGCTGGCGCGCTCATTTCTGAATTTCCCATTAAAAAAGGCCTGAACCGCAGCGGGTGCAGGCCTTGTTAATCTCAGAGTTTAAGGCTTTGCGAGGGCCTGAAGTTCTGGGAAGTCTTTCGCCATTTGCGCACCATAAAGCGGTTTGTAAGCGCCCTGGTGGCAAGTGCTGCAATTGACCTTGGCCACATCACCTTTGGGGCCGAGGCGATTTGGTGGGAACTTGTCGGTGAGCGGAATGATGTACTCGTTGTTCAACTCACGCGCCATTCGAATGCCGTGCCACGCTGTGACGCGTTGTGGCCGTGACTCTTCCCACGAAGCAAAGTTCCGGGTGTTGTGGCAATACGTGCAGTTCACACCCAATGACTCAGACATGTGCACCATCAGTGAATAAGTGTGCTCAGCTTGTTTGGTCGATGCGCGGTTGGCATAAGCGCCCGCACCGGTCATGGCTGTATCGCTGTTGACACGAATAGGCTGCGCGCCCATCAGGTAAGGTGAGAAAGGATCAGACGGCAAAGAGGTCAAACCTGCTGCTTTGCTAGCAATGTTTTGACCTGCCAAATCACCCAATAAGCTGTTGGCATAAAGGCGATCTTTTGGCGCTGTCCAAACTTGCGTTGGAACGTTGTTGCCACGGTGGCAGGTGTAGCACGTCACCCCTGTATCGGCCACATGTGCCTTGTAGTCTTGATTGACCTTTTGCGTCATCT
>CAIODE010000461.1 GCA_903856875.1 uncultured Burkholderiales bacterium | reverse complement strand
CCATCAGGAAATTCAAAAGCTGAGTTTGTTGTACCCCGCCGGTGAACTGACACATGCGCAAGTTGAAAGCGCTGTTTTGAATGTGGCGCGCTACGATGTTTTCAAGTTATCGGAAGCGGTGTTGGCGGGCCAAGTGGCCCGCGTGCAGCGCATGCTAGATGGTTTGGAAGCCGAAGGCGAGGCGGCCGTCTTGGTGCACTACACTTTGGCCGAAGACATTCGCGCCTTGAAGCGGGTAAAGGATGCCATGGCTGAGGGACGACCCTTGCCTATGGCCTTGCGCGAGCAACGAGTTTGGGGGCCGCGTGAAAAACTATTTGAACGCGTGTTGCCCAAATTATCTACAACGCGCTTGGCGCAATTGCTGCAAAACGCCCATCAAGTGGATGGCATTGTGAAAGGCTTGAAAGTGGCCGATTGGCCCACCGATCCCTGGCAAGCCTTGCAAAGATTGGCTTTGCGAGTGTCTAGCGCCTGCGCGATCAAAGTTTAGGCTGTGTAGGCTGTGAGAGCAATTCACAGAATGCACACGCATCTCGCTGGATTGCATAAAAAAGTCTGGGCAAAGGCCTACACTTCAGTCACGTAAAAAGGGAAACTGTCACCATGCCATTTAAATTGTCATTCTCTGTTGAAAAAACACGCCAATGGGCTCTGATGTCAGTGGCATTTTTAAATGCGTTGGCGATGCTGACTTTGAATGCGCAAGCGCAAACGGCTGAAAGCAACTTCCCCACGCAAAGCATCAAAATTTTGGTGGGCTTTGCCCCCGGGGGAAGCTCCGATACGGTGGCGCGCATCATGGTGCCCAAGCTCACAGAATTGTTCAAACAAACTGTCGTGATTGACAACAAGCCGGGTGCTGGTGGCAACATCGCCACTGACTTGCTGACCAAAGCGGCTTCTGATGGCCACACCATCATGCTGGGCACGGTCGGTTCTTTGTCGGTCAATCAGCACCTGAACAAACTCAACTATGACCCCGTGACCGATACGGCAGCATTGTCTTTGTGCGTTGTTTTCAGCAACGTGTTGGTGGTCAATTCCGCCAGCGACGTCAAAACATTTGAAGATTATTTGAAGCAAGCACGCCAAGACAATTCCAAAATGTCTTTTGGTTCATCCGGCATCGGTGGCGGTGGTCACTTGGCGGGTGAGCTGCTCAAAATTGCAGCCAACCTGAACAACCAGCATGTGGCCTATCGCGGCGGCGCGCCTGCCATGAACGATTTGTTGGGTGGCGTTTTACCGTCTATCTTTTCAAGCCCTACAGATGCTGTTCAACACATCCAATCTGGCAAACTGCGCCCCTTGGTGACCACTGGCTCTAAGCGTTTAGAGGCCTTGCCCAATGTGCCCACCATTGCTGAGTCAGGCTTTCCCGGATTTGAAGCCACCAATTGGTATGCATTTGCGGCGCCAGCCAAAACTTCACCCGAAGTCATCAAGCGTTTGAATGCTGCATTGGTCGCCACTTTGAAAGATCCTGGTGTGGTGGCGCAGTTGCGCAAATTGGGTTTAGAGCCCACACCCACAAGCCCTGCTGAAGCTGCACGCTACATCAAGTTAGAAAGCGACAAATGGGGCAATGTGGTTCGCAAAGCGAACATCAAGGGCAGTTAATCGGTCAAACATCAACAAGGGACGTTCATGGGTTCAACCCTCGCAGAAAAATTATTGGCGCGCCACGCAGGTCTGGCGCAAGTGCGCGCAGGTGACTTGGTGGTAGCGGGTGTGACCTTTGCCATGGTGCACGATGCACGCGCACCCAACACCATTCGCATGGTCGAAAAAATGGGCGCCAAGTCTTTGCCCTTTGCCCACAAAACGGCTTGGGTCTTAGATCACTTTTCGCCACCGCCCACCCTTGAGGCAGCGCAAGGGCACACCGCCATGCGCAAATTTGCCGACGAGCACGGCAGTGTTTTGTATGACATTGGCGATGGCATTTGCCACCAAGTTCTGCCGGAAGGCGGACACCTCACGTGTGGTGATTTGATTGTCGGCACCGATACCCACTCGGTCACTTACGGCGCTTTCAACGCGTTTGGCACAGGCATTGAAGGCACCGACGTGAGCGCCGTCATGGCCACGGGCAAAGTATGGCTGCGCGTCCCAGAATCGGTGCGTGTCGTGCTGAAGGGCCGGTTGCAACCTGGCGTGTGGGCTAAAGATGTCACCTTGCACATGCTGGGCAAGTTTGGCGCAGAAGGCTTGAATTACCGCGCTATTGAATATGTGGGCTCTGCGGTAGAGGCCATGGAAATTGACGATCGCATGACGCTGTGCAATCACGCAGCAGAGCTGGGAGCGAAAGCAGCCTTGCTTGAAGCCGATGAAAAAACATTAGCCTGGTTAAAAGCGCATGGCGCCAAAACACCCGCTCCTTTGCGTGCCGATGCCGATGCGCATTACGCAGATCATTTTGAAATTGACACATCGCAGTTGGCACCCCAAGTAGCACGCAAACATGCCGTGGACGACATTGTGTCGGCCCACGAAGTGATAGGTCAGAAAATCAATTTCGCTTTGATTGGAACCTGCACCAACGGCCGCTTGGACGACATTCGCCAAGCCGCAGCGGTGCTCAAGGGCAAGCGAGTTGCCAAAGGGGTTCGCATGATCATCACGCCGGCCTCACGCCAAATCTATTTGGCTGCTGCACGCGAAGGCTTGATTGAAGCCCTGACTGAAGCGGGCGCTTCTGTCGAGGCCGCAGGTTGTGGCACCTGTGTCGGCATTACCAATCACCTCATTCCAGGCGATCGAGAAGTGGTCATCTCAAGTGCCAACCGAAATTTCCAAGGTCGTTTGGGCAATCACGATGCCGACATTTGGCTGGGCTCAGCCGCAACTGTGGCAGCTTCGGCATTGACCGGTTTCATCACCGACCCGCGCACCGTGGCCGGTGGCCAATGGGAGGCCTCGCATGCTTGATCAAGCCATTCAAGGACGCGTTTATGTGTTGGGCGACGACGTCAACACCGATTTAAATTGTTCTGGCAAATACTTGCCTGGCAAAGACGAAGCCTTCATTGCTGCCCAAGCCTTTGAAGCAATAGCGCCAGGATTTGCTGCCAGATTTGCAGAGGGCGGCGTCATCGTGGCAGGCACGCACTTTGGCATCAATTCCTCTCGCGAACAGGCGGTGCACATTTTGCGGCGCATGGGTGTGGCCGCTATCGTGGCCCCGTCTTTTGGCCGACAGTTTTTTCGCAACGCCATCAACAATGGCTTGCCAGTGGTGGAATGCGATGTGTCTGGCATTCAAGAAGGTGACAGCATTGAAGTCGACATGGCTGGCCAAAAAGTGTGTGTGTCGGCGCGTCAATTAACGCGTCCCTTGGGTGCTGTGCCAGAAGCCATTCTCGCCATTTTGCGCGAAGGCGGCCTCATTCCCTTTCTCAAAAAATACCCCGATTGGAAAATCACAGCATGAGTGACATGCAAACACCTACTCAACTGCGGACCCTACTGCGTGCTCGCTTAAAGGCCGCCCAACAAGGTGGTTCCGCACTGATCGCGCCGGGCGTCTTCGACGGTTAT
>CAIODE010000460.1 GCA_903856875.1 uncultured Burkholderiales bacterium | reverse complement strand
GAGTGGGTCCGGTCGTAGTCATCCTTAAGGGACGGTACTTGGTTTGCCCCCATTCATCCTTCATGTCTTGGTAACGCGATGAAAACGGATGACCACTTTGACCCGTTTGGTAAATGAAACCAGACTCCTCAAGGTTTGCCAAGTCGTAGACAGCCCTCATGGAAGCCGCGTGACGTGTTGCAAATGGCACAGTGGCGCTGCTAGTCCAATACTGACCCACATTGACCGTAAAGCCATCACCACCGCTAGGTCCGGTGACATCAAAAAATGCCGCCAAGGGTTTCACATTGCCAAACGGCCTGTGAGCACTGAGCGCTGGGTGTGCACGGCCCCAATTCCATTCGGCCACTTGACTGCCTTGCAACAGCACAATTTTGTCCAGAGCACTATCTAGCGCTTTGTTCATGAGAGTTTGGCAGCCTGCTTCGCCACACCAAGATTTGTCTTGTGTCGCCAAAACGCCTTCAATGGCTGGACGGAACGCACGTTTCCCAAACAGGGCCTTGAAACGTGTTGCACCTAATTTAGGAATAAGGATGGCACGTGTGACTTCATCAATCCAAACGGCGTAAATGAGCGCACCTGCAGAATCTCGAGTCATGTCGCCTTTGAATGACTTTAACAATGGCAATGCCTCAGCCGCCTTAGCGTGCTGCGAGGTCAAGGTTTGAAGATAAGGCAACAAACGGTCTGCAGCCAATGAATGAACGTCGGCTTGAATGGCCTTCATGTTGTTGGCATCAAACTTGGAGCCAGCGGTCAGCAATTGGGAAATTCGGTCAAAGCGCTCAGGGCCAGTCCAATCATGGGTTAAAAACTGCGCATAAGCAGGCGGCAAAATATTTTGGTTGGCAGTGGCATGCCAGCCGCGTTTTTCAATGTCTGCTTGTGCCACCTCAGGCGTTTGCTCATAGGGAATCCAAGACTGCCAATCGTATTGGCTTAACCAGCCAGGTGCAGGCACGATGCCTTGCAAATCGTGAGCGGCTGAGCGAACCGGTATTTTGCCTACAGCTTTAAAAAGCACATGTCCTTGTGTATCGGCCATCACCACACTCTGCATTGGAGAATGGTTGTTTGAAAAAGCCTGACGCAAGTCAGCAACTGAATTTGCAAAATTAACATTCATGCCAGCCACGATGGTTTGATTGTCAAGGTCCAAGGCAGACCAGCGCAAAGCAATGGCGTATTTTTCCATGTTCAAAAACTGTGCATAGGCAGGTTGAACATCAGAAATAACAGGGCCGTGCCGAGTGCTACGCACCTTGATGGTCACATCATCCTGCCCCTTCACTTTGATCATTTCATCACGCGTGACAAAAGCTTGTTGACCTTGCGGTGTGCGGTAATTGTCTTTGCCTTCCAAGGCTTCTAAATACAAGTCTTGAACATCAGGGCCTGTGTTGGTAAAGCCCCATGCGGCTTTGTTGGTTCGGCCTAAAACAACAAATGGCAAACCAGGCAAAGTGGCGCCCACCACATCCAATGCAGCATGGGTCTTGCCATCAGGGAATTGGCCTGCGGGCGCATGCAAGCCTGCAAAATACCAAACAGCAGGCGCACTTAAACCCAAATGTGGGTCATTGGCTAACAAAGGCAAGCCTGATTTTGTATTGCTGCCTGGCACCACCCAGTTGTTGCTGCCCTTGCCCTCTAAGACACCCACATCCAAAGTGGTCGAAGCCAACAGTTGTTGCGCTGCCAGGGCCTTGGTTTGAGCCGAGGCTTCTTTGGCATAAACACCTAAGTTTTGATAGAGCGAAGCAATGTCTACTTTGGAGCCGCGAGATTCACCTGGATAGGGCGGAAAGAGTTTCCAAAGATCTTCTGTGCTCAGTGCTTGCGCAGACATCAAGCGAGCAAATTCATTGCCCCAATTGCCGCCCAAATCGAGTGCCATCATGAG
>CAIODE010000459.1 GCA_903856875.1 uncultured Burkholderiales bacterium | reverse complement strand
GAAGCCAAAGGCGCGCAATCAAAGGCTGGAATGGCATAGGAGAAAATTTGAAAAATCTCAATCAAACCAAATTAAAGCATTGGTCAGAACCAGTTCACCTTTTGTTGCAAGAGCACAAAATTAAACAAGTGGCCATGGTTCCGGATGCTGGGCATGCCAACTTGATTCAATTGTGTGAGGCAGACAAGGCGATGCAGGTGGTGAGACTGACCAGTGAAGAGCAGGGCGTCGCCTTGCTCAGTGGCGCATGGTTGGGTGGCGAAAAAGGCATCCTGTTGATGCAAAGCAGTGGCGTTGGTAACTGCATCAACATGTTGTCGCTGAGCACGTCTTGCCAAATGCCATTGGTCATCTTGGTCACCATGCGCGGAGACCATGGTGAATTCAATCCCTCGCAAGTTCCTATGGGCAATGCCACTGAAACGGTACTGACTGCAATGGGTGTCCTTGTTCGGCGCGCGGATACGCATGAAGCTGTGGTGGAGGAGGTCGCTGGTGCTTTGCACATGGCTTTTAACACCACTCGTCCAATGGCAGTTCTGATCGGACAAAAGGTCACAGGCGCCAAAGATTTTCGAAAACTCACCCATTAGGCCAAGTTATGAAAAAAAGATTACAACGCCGAGAAGTCGTTCATTTTTTATTGCACCAGCGAGATGACCTGATGGTGGTGGCCGGACTGGGCGCTCCTGCATGGGACATTACTGCCGCTGGCGATCATCCGCTTTCATTTCCATTATGGGGCGCAATGGGGGGCGCTGGATTAATTGGTCTTGGCCTTGCACTGGCTCAACCCAAGCGCAATGTGTTGGTGGTCACCGGTGATGGTGAAATGCTGATGGGTCTTGGTTCTCTGGCTGTCATTGGGGCGCATAAGCCGCCTAACCTATCTATCGTTGTCCTTGATAACGAACACTATGGCGAGACAGGCATGCAAAAGACGGTCACGGGGCTGGGGGTAGATTTGGTTGGCATTGCCAAGTCGGCAGGTCTTGCACAGTCGATGCTCGTCACGAACAAAACAGGGTTAGAAAATTTAAGGACCGAAATCTATAAAAAGGGCAAGAGCAGGCCTGGCGCATTGTTTGCGCAAGTGAAGGTCAGCTCTGAAAAATTGCCGCTCGTGCTGCCGCCAAGGGATGGGGCTTATTTGAAGAATCGGTTTCGCATTGCATTGCTAGGACCTGAAGTCGCGCTTGCTTAGGAGGGCATTGCCCTGATTGCCAGTGAGCACGGTTGTGCTCGTCACCATTCTTCAAGTGGTTTTTCTGATCAGTGTATTACGACTTTGCACAGCGAAACCCAATATTGTGATGGCCAGCTTTAGGATTTCGAGATAGATTTCTACCTCTTTGTGTCGTTGTTATCTCTTCCTCGCTTGAATCATGCCCACCACCCCGGGTGGAGCGCACAGGACCCGGATTTTGGCTTTCTGTGCCACCGTCAGATCTGTAGGGGTAGGGTAGGTAGACGCTAGAGACCCATTCCCATTGATTACCGGCCATGTCAAGAATTCCGTATGGACTTGCGCCGTCTGGAAATGCATCAACGGGTGCTGATGCGTTGAAGGGTCCTCCATAAAAAGCCAGTTTGTGATTTGGTTTTGAATTTCCCCATGGATATTTTCTGCCATCTGTGCCGCGTGCTGCTTTTTCCCACTCAGCTTCGGTAGGCAATCGCTTTTTGAGCCAAGAGCAGTAATCGCGAGCGCCTAGCCAACTTACTTCGTTAACAGGGTGCCTTGCATAGCCTTCATCAGCCTGCCATTTTGACTGTCGCAAGTGAATTCTTGCATCATTGTCATCGTCATCGTAAAAGCTATCACCCCGTTGATTTCTTAAGCCTTGGCTATTCAGAAACTCTGCAAATTCAGCGTTGGTTATGGGTAATACATCGATAAAAAATGATTTAACACTGACCGTATGTGCAGGTTTTTCGTCATCTGGTCCCGTATTGGAGCCCATCGTAAAGGCGCCTTCTGGAATCAGGGCCATAGCTTTTGATGCACTCAGGTTTAAATTGGCCATCTGAGCCTGACTCACATTCATGCCAAAAATAAACAACCATAAAGTAAATGTAAAAACTTTGAATCG
>CAIODE010000458.1 GCA_903856875.1 uncultured Burkholderiales bacterium | reverse complement strand
TCCCGTCAATGGCTTTTGTGGCTGTTGCGAAGCCATTTCCAAAATCGATTTGATCGACAGGCTTCACGAAATCAAATGCCCTAGCTTGATCATGGTGGGTGAACATGACCATGGCACGCCGCCAGAAATGTCTCGCCTCATGCATGAGAACATCGAAGGCTCTGAGTTTGTCATCATCCCGAATGCGGCACACATTGCCAGCATTGAGCAAGCTGCTTTTTTCAATACAGAAATTTCTAGATTTTTATTTAAGCGAGATAAGGCTCTTTAAAATTTGAAGCTGTTGGCCGGTCTCTTAAGAAAAAGCCGTCTAATTCAAAAAAATAACTTTTCACCTCTTTTACTCACAGGCTTTCATTCATGCGTCTACTTACATTCACTCGAAACGGCTCAGGCCCATTCATTGGCATCCGCACCGATGAGAAGATACTTGACATCAACGAGGCTGGAAAAATTGCAGGCGAATCCAACTTGCCAACCAGCATGAGGGCCCTGCTTGCAGCTGGCTCAGAAGGTATGAGTCGTGTTCGCCAGCTAAATTCAAAAGCTTTAAATGACGTCAATCAGTTTAAAAATGCTTGGCACGACAAGGCATCCATTGCTTATCTTCCACCCATCATTGATGCCGATAAATTTTTATGCGTCGGTAAGAATTATCGAAAGCATTTGGAAGAACTTCAGCGTACTGCCTTGATCAAAGAAATTCCACAAGAGCCCACTGGATTTATCAAGTTAAATTCATGCTTAGTGGGCCATCAAGCCAAAGTCAAAAAACCCGATGGCATTGTGCGCTTAGATTACGAACCAGAGCTTGTCTTTGTGATCGGCAAGCGCGCTTTAGGCGTCAAGAAAGCAGATGCATTTGACTACGTTGTTGGCGTCACCATTTTGAATGACCTGACTTGCCGCGATCTACAGCAAAGAGAAGTTGCTTCTGGTTCACGTTTTTGGACTGCCAAAAATATTCCAGGTTTTGGTCCTCTTGGCCCTGAGATCATCACCATGGATGAAATACCCGATCCCTACAATTTATGGATGACTTGTTCCGTCAATGGTGAGGAACGTATGCGCGTCAATACCATCGATCAAATTTGGAAGTTGCCAGACATCATTGAGCACTTCTCCCAATATATTCCCATCGAACCTGGCGACATGTTCTCTACAGGTGCCCCTGGTGGTGTTGCCGTTGGCAAGCCCAATGCAGCAGAACTATTTTTAAAACCAGGTGATGTCGTTGAATGTGCCATTGAAGGCATCGCCTCCTTAAGCACCACCATTGTCTGAGTTCAGAGTCATACCAAAATTTGCAAAAAAGGCCAGTGATGAAATTTTCAAGCAGTCTTCGCTTTTCAAATCAGCCCTTCCAAAGATTTGGCGTACTTAGTTTTTTAATTTTTCTAAGTTTGCTATTTGGTTTGCAATCTTCGTTTGCACAAACATTCCCCACTAAGCCAGTCACCATCATTGTTCCTTTTACACCTGCTGGTGGGGCTGACAATTTGGCGAGAATCTTAGTTCCAAGACTGAATGCACTTTGGGGGCAGAGTGTCATTGTGGAATACAAGGCAGGGGCAAGCGGCCAAATAGGCGCTGATTTTGTTTCAAAAGCAAACCCTGATGGCTACACATTGCTCATGGCCACCACGGCGGTCATCAATGACAAAAATGTCTCTAAATTTACGGGCATCTCATTGGTCTCTGCCGATGCTTATGTTTTAGTCGTTCACCCCAGTCTGCCCATCAACAATGCATCGGACCTCATTGCCTATGCAAAAGCCAACCCCAAGAAGCTTTCATTTGGATCCTCTGGTATTGGTGCTGCATCTCATTTATCTGGTGAGTTGTTCAAGGCCAGAGCTGGCATTGACATGCTCCATGTGCCATATAAAGGCACAGGGCCCGCATTGAATGACCTACTAGCCAATCACATTCAATTGATGTTTGCGCCTACACAAACAGCCATGTCACAAATTCAAACAGGCAGAATCAAAGCAATCGGTGTGACTGGCACTAAATCAATAGAGGCATTGCCCAACGTTCCGCCTATAGCAAGCTCTGGCCTTGCTGGGTACGATGCGATTGGGTGGTTTGGCTTATTGGCCCATGCCAATACGCCCAATGAGATTGTGAAAAAACTGCATGATGACATTCAAAGAGTCATGAACATGCCTGAAGTTCGCAAATCAATGCACGAAAAAGGAGCCGAGCCTGGCAACCTCACACCTGTTGAGTTCAGTAGCTTTATCAAACAAGAGCAAATCAAATGGACGAAGCTAATGAAAGATGCAAATATTGTGATCGAGTGACAGCGCCTTTTGAGGGAACGTTCAACAATTATTCCAAAAGCGCACTGACATCATTGCAAGATGATTAACGCTGCGGAATTAAGCTCATTCCCAAATTAGCAGCCTGTCGACGTTCATATGCCAAAAATTCTTCGGTCATTTGACTGCCCCGAACGCCACCTCTCACCGAACCCGCCTCAACTTCACCAAAATATTCCTTCCACAAAGACGGCAAGCGTTGACCCTGTGGAATGCTGAGCCAAAGACGCAGCAAATGGCGTTTGAACTCAGGCTTATCGTGATCTTCAAAATTGGTGCGTGAATGAATGACCACGTAGTTGTTCAACAACTGTAAATCGCCACGCTCGAGCTCCATCGAATAGCAAAACTTATCGTCAGGTAGCAATTCATCCAAGAGATCCAACAACTCAATTTGCTCTGGTGTTAAACGAGGCACCTCTGGGAAATCGCGTTGAGCTGCCGTGACATTTTTCCGATTGGCACGCAATGAAAAATATTCAGGGTCATCTCCCAAAATTGGGCACTTGTAAAAAGGCGGTTGAGAAGCGTCGTTTGTACCCTGGTAACTGTAATAAAAAGGCTGCTTCATAACCGGAAT
>CAIODE010000457.1 GCA_903856875.1 uncultured Burkholderiales bacterium | reverse complement strand
CTTGGCGCTGATGCTTAAGATGCCGGGTTGCGCGACAAAATACTCGATGATGTTCGCGGGCTGCTTGGACGAAACGAGGAAATCAACATCACCAATCGTCTCGCGCCAGCGGCGCAAGCGTCCCGCCGTGCTACAGCGGATCACATCAGGATGTTGGCGCACTTGAGTCGGTGTGTCGTCGGCAATTTTTTTGCCAAAATTCAGAGCCACCACTTTGTCGGAGACACTCATGACCAGACTCATGTGGTGCTCCACCAAAAGCACGGTGACCTTGAATTGATCACGGATTTTCTTGATCAGGTCGCCCAAGGCATTCACTTCTTCATGGTTCAAACCCGCGGCTGGTTCGTCCAACAGCAAGAGTTTTGGCTGACTTGACAAAGCACGCGCAAGCTCAACGCGTTTTTGTGTACCGAAAGGTAAGTCGGAAACTTTGCGCAAGGCCACAGATTGCAAATCTAAAAATTCGACCAATTGCATGGCGTTCTGGTGAATTTTGGCTTCTTCTTGACGCACGCCTGGCAGTCGCAGGGCGTGGGCCAGAAAGCCTTTTTCTGCACGGCAGTGTGCGCCAACCTTGATGTTGTCCAGCACCGACATGGTTTTGTAAAGCGCCAAGTTCTGAAAGGTCCGGCCAATTCCAATTTCGGCGGTCTTGTGGCGTGTCATGCCATGGAGGCTTTGACCCTCAAAATGAATTTCACCCTCGCTGTAATCGTACAAGCGTGAAAGGCAATTGAACAACGTGGTTTTGCCAGCGCCGTTGGGGCCAATCAGACCAGCAATCTGTCCTTGCTGAACATCGAAAGAGACCCCGTCTAAGGCAACAATGCCGCGGAATTTGACGGTGACTTGCGAAACCGAGAGCAGCACCGGGGCATCGGCTTTAGGGCGCGACTCGAGAATTGAATCCTGATCGATCATCCATCCCCTTTTGGACATGTGAAGTAAATATAGAAACTAAATAAGATCCTGTCAGAAAGAAACCCAGAGACCATCGGGAGTTTCCCGAGCACAGTCACTTCGGAAACATTTCCCGAAGCTTCAGTTTGTAAAACTTCCCTGTTGAGGTGCGTGGCACACTGGCGATCCATTCATAGCGGTCAGGCACTTGCCACTTGGCAAAGCCCATTTTCAGCAAATGGGCAGCCAGTTCTTCGGCTTGCGGTGCTTGGCCTGGTTTGGCCACTAAACAAGCCAAAGGCCTTTCGCTCCACTTTTCGTCTGGAATGGCAATCACTGCCGCTTCGGCAATACCAGGATGCGCCATCAGCGCGTTTTCTAAATCGACAGAACTGATCCACTCTCCGCCAGATTTGATCAAGTCCTTGGTGCGATCGGTAATGCGCACAAAGCCCATGGTGTCAACGCTGGCCACATCTCCGGTGCGCAGCCAACCATCGTCGGTGAATTTATCGTCGCTCACGGGAACATGGTGGTAGCTGCCCGTGATAAAGGGGCCTCGCACCTGCAACTCACCCACATGCTGTCCATCCCAAGCTTGGTCTTGGCCTTCATCGTTGCGGATGCGCAAATCAACCAGCGGCACCGGAATGCCGGCCATAGCGGCACGGCGGTAGCGTTCATCCATAGGCGCATCGCGCAATTCGGCCTTGGGGTAAGAAATGGTACAGACTGGCGAAGTTTCGGTCATGCCCCAGCCTTGCAAAATCCAGATGCCATGTTTGTCAAATGCGCGAATGAGGGCCTCGGGTACTGCAGCACCCCCCACCAGGCTGCGCATGCCTACCGGCAATTTCCACCGGTTTGGCTGTTGGGTCAAAGCTGCTTCATAGGCCTGAATCAAACCCATCCAAATGGTGGGTACACCCAATGACAAAGTAGGCGGCTCCAGTTGCATCAGATCCAACAAATCGTCTGGATGCAGATGCGGCCCTGGAAACACCAGTTTGACGCCCATCATGACCGCGCCATAAGGGATGCCCCAGCTGTTGGCATGAAACATGGGCGTCACTGGCAGGACCACATCGGTGCCGCGCAAAGACCAGAAGTCGCCCAGCGAGGCAACCAGCGTGTGCAAAACAGTTGAGCGGTGCGAGTAGACCACCCCTTTGGGTCGCCCAGTGGTGCCAGATGTGTAGCACATGGAAATCGGATCGTCTTCCGAGTGTGTGGCGTATTCGAATTGGCTGTCATCAGAGTCGGCCAACCACTGTTCATAATTCATGAACTCAACTGACACATCGGCGCCAGAAAAGGGAAACACGATGACTTTTTCGAACTTGTACTTGTGTTCAATCTGACGATACAGCGGAAGCAAGATGTCGTCAATGATCAAAAACCGGTCTTGTGCGTCGTTTGCAATCCAAGCAATTTCGTCTGGTGACAAGCGCAAATTCAGAGTGTGCATGACACCGCCAGCAGCAGGAATGCCGAAGTAACATTCCAAATGCGCATGGTGGTTCCAACACAAGGTGGCCACTCGATCGCCTTTTTTCAGCCCCAAATCTTTCAAGCCCTGAGCCAGGCTTCGTGTGCGGCTATAAAACTGTGCGTAGGTGTGTTTGACCAGAGATTTATCGGGCAGTCTCGAAACGATTTCGTTTGTAGGGAACAAAGAGCCCGCTCGGTCTAAGAAATGATTGATGGACAAGTCCACCTTCATCATGGTGCTGGTTACATCTGCGTTAGATTTCATCGAGGGCACTCCATGGTTTGTTGAACTAGTAGACCGGCTTGTATTTCTCTAGAGTTTCCAACACCCCTTTAGAGACATTGAACCCATCACCATATTGAGCAGCAAGTTCTTGACTCCGCTTTGCAAAATTTGAAACGCCCATGCCATAAATAAATTGCAAAGCGCCGCCGGTCCATGCGGGATACCCAATGCCGAAAATAGAGCCAATGTTGCCTTCGTGGACGGATGTCAAAACACCTTCGTCTAAACACCTAGCAGTTTCAATCGCCTGTCTATAAAGAATTCGGTCTTTAATGTCCTGCTTATCAAATGTGACTTGGCTCTTTTCAAACATTTTTTTCAATTCAGGCCACAGCATCTTTTTTTGTCCTGCTGGGTAATCGTAAAAACCGCCACCCGATGCTCGCCCACCTCGTTTGAACTCCTTGACCATGCGTTCGACCAACAATTCTCCAGGGCTTTCAGCATAAGTGCGCCCTTCATTTTTGAAATCTTCGCGAGTTTGTTCTAAAACATGGACCGACAAAGTAAGGGCAGTTTCGTCAATCACAGCCAATGGGCCAACGGGCATACCGACTTGCATGGCCAGATTTTCAATCACTGGCGCTGGTATGCCCTCGCCTAACATGGCAGCACCTTCCATAACGAAAGTGGCAAAGGTACGACTGGTGTAGAAACCTCGTGAGTCGTTCACAACAATGGGCAGTTTACCCAATGCCTGAACATAATCGCAAGCACGCGCGATGGTTTCGTCATCGGTTTTTTCGCCTCGAATAATTTCAACCAGCTTCATCTTTTCTACAGGGCTGAAGAAATGAATGCCAATAAATTTCTCAGGATGATGGCTGGCAGTGGCTAATCCGCTAATGGGCAAGGTCGATGTGTTACTCGCAAAAAAACCACCCTCGGCAAGCAAGGATTGCGTTTCTTTTGTCACTGCGGCTTTGAGATCACGTCGTTCAAAAACAGCTTCAATGATGAGGTCGCATCCTTTCAAGTCTTGCACATTGTCAGTGGCCTGAATCAAGCTCAACATACTTGATTGTTGCTCCGCAGTCATACGGCCTTTTTCAACCAGCTTTTGTGAAAGCACGGCGCTGTAGGCCTTGCCTTTTTCAGCTTTTTCAAGGGTGACATCTTTCAGCACGGAAGCAATTCCACGACTGGCTTGGCTGTATGCAATGCCAGATCCCATCAAGCCCGCCCCTAAAATGCCAACCTTTTGGGGCCGATAACGGGGTACGCCAGCAGGTCGACTGTGGCCGCTTTTGATGCTGTTTATATTGAAGAAGACGGTATTGATCATGTTGCGCGCAACACTACTGGTCATCAGACCTGTAAGATAGCGGCTCTCTATGCGCATGGCTGTGTCACAGTCGACCAGCGCCCCTTCCACCATGGCAGCCAAAGCAGCCTCTGGTGCCGGATATAAACCGCGTGTTTTTTGTTTCAATGCTGCAGGCGCCAAGCTCAATATGCCCGCCAACTTAGGGTCGTTAGGCGTACCGCCAGGCATCTTATAGTCCTTGCGATCCCAAATGTGCAGACATGCTTCAGGCTTGTTTTGGGATGCCGAAATAAAGTCCAAGGCACATTTGCGAAGCT
Source organism: uncultured Burkholderiales bacterium (assembly GCA_903856875.1). GTDB lineage: Bacteria > Pseudomonadota > Gammaproteobacteria > Burkholderiales > Burkholderiaceae_C > Limnohabitans_A. The sequence goes on along the minus strand of CAIODE010000457.1, from coordinate 3,746 downwards.
CTAAATCTGTCTCAACCAAGACATGCACCAAGCCGAGTTTCAAAGCTTGCTCAGGACCAAACAACTTACTTTCCAAAATATAAGGCTGGGCCGCAAGCAGTCCTAATGCGCGCGTCATCTTGGTAATACCGCCACCGCCGGGTATGAGGCCCAGCGTGACCTCTGGTAAACCAAACTGAATTTTAGGATTGCGGGTTGCAATTCTGTGATGGCCAATCAGCGCAACTTCCCAGCCACCGCCCAAGGCACTGCCATTCAAACAACTGACCACAGGAATCCCCAGCGTCTCAATGGTTCTGAAGCTCTTCTTAATGCGTTCAATTTCAGCAAATACCATCGGGCCATCGGCAGCGCTTGATCGCATGACCCCTTTTAGATCGGCTCCAGCAAAGAAAGTCGATTTGTTGGAGGCCAAAATAACCCCATGAAGCTTTGAGCGATCTTTGACAAGCTCTTGGGCTACTTTGGCTAAATCGTCTTGCCATTGCAAGCACATGGTGTTAACGGGCGAGCCTTGCTCGTCAAAAGTTATGGTGGCAATCCCCTGCTCAATGTCGTAACGCAAAGTTTTCAAAATCATGTGGGCACCTGTTCTTAAATGCGTTCAACGATGGTGGCTATGCCCATACCACCGCCCACACAAAGTGTAGCCAAACCATAACGGAGTTGTCGACGGTGTAGCTCGTCAATCAAAGTTCCAAGAATCATGGCGCCTGTAGCACCCAGCGGATGACCCATTGCAATGGCGCCACCATTGACATTGACGCGATCGTGCGACACGCCCATTTCTTGCATGAACTTGAGAGGCACCGCCGCAAATGCCTCGTTCACTTCAAACAAATCAATCTGATCAATACGAAGACCCGCCTTGTCCAGTGCTTTTCTAGTGGCTGGCATGGGCCCTGTCAGCATGATGGTGGGATCAGCGCCCGACAAGGCTGCGGCCACAATTCTGGCGCGCGGTTTAAGGCCATGAATTTTTCCTGCGGCTTCGCTGCCAATGAGCACTGCGGCAGCACCATCGACGATGCCAGAAGAATTGCCTGCATGGTGGACATGAAAAATACGTTCGACTTGGGGATAGCGCTGTAAAGCCACTGCATCAAATCCCATAGAACCCAACTGCTCAAAAGAGGCCCTCAGAGCACCCAAGGTTTCAGTGGTCGTTTGCGGTTTGATGAATTCATCTTGAGCCAGAATGACTTGACCCAGCTTGTCTAAAACGGGCACCACAGACCCATCAAAGTAGCCACTGGCTCTGGCGTGTGTAGCACGCTTTTGTGACTCAACAGCGAAGGCATCTAAGTCATATCGACTGAAGCCACAGAGTGTGGCGATCAAATCTGCCCCAATACCTTGAGGCACAAACAAGGTCGCACTGTTTGTTTCTGGATCTTGTGCCCATGCACCGCCATCTGCACCAATGGGAACGCGGCTCATACTTTCTAAACCACCCGCTACTACCAACTCTTCCCAACCGCTTCTAACCTTCATGGCAGCCAAGTTGACAGCTTCTAAACCAGAAGCACAAAAACGATTGACTTGAAGACCAGCACATTGCCAATCCCAACCTGCTTTAAGCGCCGCCACCTTGGGCACAACCGAGCCCTGCTCTCCGATGGGAGACACCACACCCATGACCACATCGTCAACAGCAGCGGTATCGAGTTGATTTCGACTTTGAAGTTGCGCCAACACACCTGCCAATAAATCGACGGGCTTGACCTCATGCAGGCTGCCGTCTTTTTTACCTTTTCCACGTGGTGTGCGAATTGCGTCGTATACAAATGCTTCGGACATAGCTTCTCCAAAAATTTGAGGCCATTGATGACTGCAAAGCAGTAGCATTCGAGACGAGTATACTTTTAAGAAGCGCTTGCTTTGTGTCCATCAAATGCACTTTCATCAGGACAAACCATGATCTCAAGAACTCTCTTTTCGCTTGAACACGAGTCTTTTCGTGACAGTTTCAAACGCTTCATGGAAAGAGAAATCGCCCCCTTTCATGAAGCATGGGAGGAACAAGGCTACGTCGATCGCGAAGTCTGGCAAAAAGCAGGGGCCAACGGTTTTTTGTGCATGACGCTGCCCGAGGCTTATGGGGGTGCAGATGCTGACAAGCTTTACTCTGTGGTTCAAATGGAAGAGTTAGGTCGTGCGGGCTTTACGGGTATCGGTTATGGGCTACACAATGAAATTGTTGCCCCTTATATTTTAAATTATGGTACTGAAGAACAGAAACAAAAGTACTTGCCAAAGTTTGCTTCTGGTGAAATTGTAGGTGCGATTGCCATGAGTGAACCGGCAGCAGGCTCTGACCTTCAGGGCGTCAAAACAAGTGCTCTCAAACAACCCGATGGTTCTTATTTGCTCAACGGAAGCAAAACATTTATCACCAATGGTTGGCATGCCGATCTGGTCATTGTGGTTGCCAAAACCGATCCCAGTGCGGGCGCTAAAGGAACGAGTTTGTTGTTAATTGAACGTGGCATGCCTGGTTTTGATAAAGGCAAACGATTGAAGAAATTGGGTCTCAAGGCGCAAGACACGTCAGAGTTATTTTTTGACAATGTCAAAGTACCTGCCTCTCATTTGTTAGGTGGGCCCACCTACGAAGGCAAGGGATTTATTTGCCTGATGGAACAACTGCCATGGGAGCGGCTTCAAATTGCAATCAGTGCAATCGCAGCGGCACAAGCCGCCATTGATTGGACCGTGCAATACACCCAAGATCGAAAAGTCTTTGGTCAAGCCGTGGCCAATTTTCAAAACACGCGATACAAACTTGCTGAGATGCAAACTGAAGTTCAGATTGCACAAGTGTTTATTGACAAATGTTGTGAACTGGTGAATGTGGGGCAGCTAGACACCCAAACCGCCAGCATGGCCAAATATTGGTGTACCGATCTTCAGTGCAAAGTGATGGATGAATGTGTGCAACTGCACGGTGGGTATGGCTATATGTGGGAATACCCTATTACCAGGGCCTTTGCAGATGCTCGCGTTCAGCGAATATATGGTGGCACCAATGAAATTATGAAAGAAGTCATTTCTAGAAGTATGGGACTATCAGGAAAGTAAGCTCTAATCCTATGGCTTCAACTCAAATAGGCTCTTATGAATAATCCAACACGTCAACTGGGCAAATCCGGTATCGCTGCTACCAGCATTGGTTTGGGTCTTATGTCCTTATCTGGCATCTATGGTGAATCGAGCGAGAGCAATGGCGTGGCGGTTATACAGCATGCCATTGATCAAGGCATTAGCTTCTTGGATTCATCGGACATGTATGGCTGGGGTCAAAACGAAACGCTTCTATCAACTGCTTTAAAGGGTAGAAGAGACCAAGTGGTTTTAGCCACTAAATTTGGACAAACAAAAGGCGAGGCTGGTGCCAACGGCGTCAACGGTAAGCCCGCTTATGTCAAAGCCGCCTGTGAGGCCAGTCTTAAGCGCTTGAATTTGGATGTCATTGATTTGTACTATGTGCACCGCATCGATCCCAATGTTCCAATTGAAGATACTGTGGGTGCCATGAAAGATTTGTGTGTTGCAGGAAAAGTTCGCGCCATTGGTTTGTGCGAAGCCAGTCCAGAGACCATTCGCCGCGCTCACCAAACTCACCCTCTTGCTGCAATTCAAACAGAATATTCGCTGATGTACAGAGAGCAAGCCGAAGCAACGCTGAAGGTCACCCGAGAGCTGGGAATTTCCTTCGTTGCCTACTCCCCATTGGGCAGAAGTTT